>JANYED010000136.1 GCA_025363315.1 Polaromonas sp. | reverse complement strand
GCCGTGTACTGCTTGCTCCAGCGGCCAATCTGGCGCTCAAAGTAATTGCCGGGTTTGCCGTAGTCAGACAAGCCGCGCTCAGCAAACTTGACCTTGTGCAGCGCGGCAATTACCCGATTCATTTCGTCATAAATCTCGCTGCGCTGGGGGTTGGTCAGGTCGGGCAGGGCCTGGTCCCACAACACGCGGCCCGCTACAAATTCCATCACATAAAACATGCGGCCAATGACGGATTCGTCCTCACACAGGCAATGCATTTTGGCGACGGGTACATCGGTGCCTTGCAGTCCGCTCATGACCTTGAATTCACGCTCTACCGCGTGCGCTGACGGCAGCAGCTTGGCAACAGGGCCGGGCTTGGCGCGCATCACGTACGACTGAGTTGGAGTGACCAGCTTGTAGGTGGGGTTGGACTGGCCGCCTTTGAAGATTTCAACCTTCACCGGGCCTGCAAAGCCGGGCATGTGCTGGTGCAAGTACGCCGTTAAGGCATCGACGTCAAACGCGTGTTGCGCCGTAACTTCGCGTGTGCCGACAAAATGGTCAAAGTTGCTCATGTCTTTAATTTTTCTCGAGAACCGTGTCTGAAATGCGCAGCAGCGCTTCACGGCTGCGCACCACCAGGCCGGCTGTCTCAATGCGAATGGCGTCTTCACGCTCCATCGCTTTGAGCTCCTGGTTGACGCGCTGGCGCGACGCGCCCAGCAGTTGCGCCAGCTCTTCTTGCGCCAGCTGCAGGCCAATGCGCACCTCTGTAATGTTCGACAAACTGGGCACGCCGTAACTGCGTGCCAGGTGCAGCAGTTGCTTTGCCAGCCGCGCGCGCAGGGGCAGGGTATTCAGGTCCTCAACCAGGCCAAAGAGTTGCCGTATGCGGCGTGCATGCAGGCGCAGCATGGCTTCGTACAGCTCGACATGCTGCGCCAGTATTTTGCGAAAGTCCGCTTTGGCAACGCACAGCGCGGTGGTCTCGCCGTGGGCATAGGCATCGTGGGTGCGCCGGTCGCCATCGAAGATCGCCACATCGCCAAACCAGATGCCGGGCTCGACATACGTCAGCGTGATCTGCTTTCCCGAAATTGATGTGGAACTGACGCGCACCGCGCCTTTGGCACAGGCTATCCATTCTTCGGGCGGCTCGCCTCGCGCGGCAATCAGGTCGCCGTCTCGAAATCGTTTGACATAGGCGCAGCGCAAGATGTCGTGCCGCAGCGACGGCGACAGGCTAGAAAACCAGCGGCCAGCGTTGATGGCCTCGCGTTCGTCAATGGTCAAGATGGGATCGTCCATAGGATGCATTGTCGCTTTCTGCGCTGGGGCTTGACTGGGTAGCGTGTCGCTTGGGTGTCTGTACACCTAGAATAACTTGAGGAGGAAGAATGACCCCAGAGGCTAAAGCCAGAATCAGCATTGACGCGCTGTTAGTTGCAGCGGGCTGGCACGTCTGCGATATGGGTCAGGCCAACATCCATGCGGCCCGTGGTGTTGCCATCCGCGAATTTCCTCTCAACCCCGGCTACGGCTTTGCCGATTACCTGCTCTACATCGACGGCAAGGCTGCTGGCGTGATTGAGGCCAAAAAAGAAGGCGCCACATTGACGGGGGTTGAAGTGCAGTCTGCCCGCTACGCCCAGGGCTTGCCGGCCAGCTTGCCCGCTTGGGTGCGGCCCTTGCCCTTCAGTTATGAGTCCACAGGTATTGAAACCCACTTTACCCAGGGGCTAGACCCTGAACCTCGTGCCAGAGCCGTATTCGCATTCCATCGGCCCGAAACGCTGGCCAGCTTTTTGAAGCATCTGCCTTTTAGCAGCGTCATCCACACCGGGTCTGCCGCCCCCGCCAGCGCCAATGACCCCGGTATGTCCAACCCGACCTTCCTTGGCCGCTTGCAAACCCTGCCACCTTTGATCGAAGATGGCCTGTGGCCTGCCCAGATCGTCGCCATCCGCAACCTTGAGGCATCGCTCAAAGCCAATAAGCCGCGGGCGCTGATCCAGATGGCCACCGGCAGCGGCAAAACCTTTACGTCCATCAGCTTCATTTACCGCCTCATCAAGTTTGGCGGTGCCAGGCGCGTGCTGTTTCTGGTGGAC
>JANYED010000079.1 GCA_025363315.1 Polaromonas sp. | reverse complement strand
CTGCCATGTGTATGTCGATGACCCCTGCGACATCGCCATGGCCGTCAAAGTGGCCGACAACTCCAAAACCCAAAAGTACAGCCCCTGCAACGCCGCTGAAGGCCTGCTGGTGGCACGCGGTGTGGCCGAAGCGTTTTTACCTAAAATTGCGGTAATTTATGCTGAAAAAGGCGTAGAAATACGTGCTGATGAGGCTGTAGCTCAAATTTTACGGGTGCAAGCAGCTACTAAAAACATAGTAGTCAAAGCTGCAACAGAGGACGACTGGTACGAAGAATACCTGGCCCCCATCATCAGCATCAAAATTGTTGAAGGTGTGGATGAAGCTATTGCCCACATCAACAAATATAGCAGCCACCATACCGACGCCATCATCACGACGAACCACATTCATGCCCAAAAGTTCTTGCGCGAAGTAGATTCAGCCAGCGTAATGGTCAACGCCAGTACCCGCTTTGCCGACGGTTTCGAGTTTGGCCTGGGCGCTGAAATTGGCATCAGCACAGACAAGTTTCATGCGCGTGGGCCGGTGGGGATTGAGGGGCTGACCTCGCTGAAGTATGTGGTGCTGGGGGACGGGGAAGTTAGGGGCTAGTGCTTCTTGGTACGGTTAGTATGGTTAGTACGGTTCAGCGCCAAATACTGATCAATGCGATGGCCACCGCCACGTATCCCAAAACACATACAAAAAAGCCCGTTTTTGATGTTTTGCGTGCTCGTAACAACACCAGCAAACCAATGATGGACTGCGCGTACAAGGCGGCCACCACTAAATAGGCTTGAGGCAATGGTACGAATACGGGTTGAACGCTGCGGGTTTTTGGCAATGTTTCAAAGCCCGAGTGTGCAATGACCAAACTACCCCCGATCAAGCCTAGGACAACCAGCGCCATGATGGCTATTTGTACGCCCCGACCAAGGTTCTCAACTGGCTTCATTTGGCCTGACTCCGTTCAAAATACAAGATATGTGGCTTGAAATGGGACGCTACAAAGATATGGACATCAATATTTCCTGAAAACGGATCGCCAACCGGTCTCCCGCGGCTTGTAAGGTGTGAAATGATAAGTCAATTAATCTAGAAAAACTGACAAACCCAGCAGCGAACAGCAACACCAAAACCCAATGAGCCTTGCAACTTGTCTTGCAACTTATGGGTCAGCCCCAATATCTCACTAAGACATCGAATTAACTAACAAGAAAGAGACCGCATGGTCCCGCACCTGATTACTGCCTTGACGGGCCCCATCAATGAGCTTGAGCAGCGCATTTTGGACTCCACACCCGCCATTGAACGCTGGTTTCGGCTGGAATGGATGGAGCACACGCCGCCTTTTTACTGCGCGGTGGATGTGCGCAACGCGGGTTTCAAGCTGGCCCCGGTCGACACCAATCTCTTCCCGGATGGCTGGAACAACATGACGCCCGAGATGCTGCCGCTGGCGGTGCAGGCGGCGATGGCGGCAATTGAGAAGATTTGCCCGGAAGCGCGCAACCTGCTGGTGGTGCCTGACAACCACACCGAAAACAGTTTTTACCTGGCCAACATCCTTCAGCTCAAGCGCATCTTTCACCAGGCTGGGTTGAACGTACGCTTCGGCTCGATCGATGCTGCGATCAAAACGCCCACCACGCTCAAGCTGCCTACTGGCGAGACGATCACGCTCGAGCCGTTGAACCGCACCGACCGCCGTCTGGGGTTGAAAGACTTCGACCCCTGCACGATTTTGCTGAACAACGATCTGGCCCCAGGCATCCCCGGCATGCTGGAGGACGTCAACGAGCAGTACCTGCTGCCGCCGCTGCACGCCAGTGGTTCGGTGCGCAGCAAGGCAAATCACTTCAAGGCCTACGAAGAGGTGGCCAAGCGCTTTGGCAAGCTGATTGGCGTTGATTCGTGGCTCATCAATCCTATGTTCACCCATTGCGGTCCTGTCAATGTTGTCACGGGCGAGGGCGTTGAAAACTTGACAACTCAGGTCGATGCGCTGCTAACCAAAATCAAACGCAAGTACAAGGAATATGGCATTCATGAAAAGCCGTTCGTGCTCGTCAAATGCAACAGCGTGAACGGCGCGGGCACGGGCGAAAAAATGGGCGGTATGGGCATCATGACGGTGCGCGACATCAAAGACCTCGACGCCTGGGTGCACAGCACGCAAAGCAAGAACAAAAGCAGCAAAGCGCAGGTGGCCAATCCCGCCATCGACATCATCATTCAGGAAGGCGTGCAGACCAACGAACGCGTCAATTCGGCGGTGGCCGAACCGGTGGTTTACATGATGGACCGTTACGTGGTCGGGGGTTTTTACCGTATTCATGCGGATCGGGGCATCGACGAAAACCTCAACGCACCTGGGGCCAGCTATGTTCCGCTGGCGTTTGCTGATAGTGGGCGCTTACCTCAGCCAGGTGAAAAGCCCGGCGCCAGCAGCCCGAACCGGTTTTACATGTACGGTGTGATTGCCCGACTGGCGATGCTGGCGGCCAGCTATGAGCTGGAAGCCACCGACCCGAACGCCGAGGTGTACGACTAGACCGCTGGCGCGAACCCAAATCAGGTTTATGTGCGGTTTTGGTCGATTTTTACCATTTCAAGGGCGTTTTAGGCCGATAAGCCAATAGATACGGGCGCGAGCAGCTCCTTTAATAATAGCAAACAAAGTTTTCTTTGCAGCAGTTGCTGCATTGCAACAAATCTGAATTAGTTATCCGCGCCCACTTGCAGGGCATTGCAACTGCCCGCCGCGGGTGCAAAATAGCGTTCCCCAAGCTACCTGTCCCGTTCTGTGCACAGTCGGGAAGCCTTTGTGTCCACATCAAAATCATCACTTTCTGCGCTCGTTCTTGGTGCGATTGGCATTGTTTACGGCGATATCGGTACCAGCGTCCTCTACGCGGTCAAGACAGTTTTTGCAGATGGGCACGTGGCGCTCACATCTGCCAATATCTTCGGCATTTTGTCCATATTCTTCTGGACGCTGACCGTCATTGTTTCCATCAAATATGTGATGCTCGTGCTCAGGGCCGACAACCACGGCGAAGGCGGCACCGCCGCGCTGCTGGCGCTGGCGTCAAACGCCGTCAAGGACAAGCCCGCGCTGCGCAGACGCCTTCTGATCGTTGGCATGTTCGGGGCGGCGCTGTTTTATGGCGATGGTGTCATCACGCCGGCGATCTCAGTGTTGTCTGCGGTGGAGGGGCTGGAGATCATTTCTCCCAAATTCACCAAATACGTGGTGCCATTGACGCTGGTCATCTTGCTGGCTTTGTTTATGGTGCAAAAGCGCGGCACCGGCGGCATCGGCAAGTTTTTTGGGCCGATCACGCTGGCCTGGTTTGCGGCAATTGGTGTTTTGGGCGCTGTACAAATTGCCGGAAACCCGAGCATTTTGAAAGCGCTCAGCCCGCATTACGCGCTGATGTTCATGTGGGCCAGCCCAGGCACTACTTTTTTGATTTTGGGTGCGATTGTGCTGTGCGTGACGGGTGCAGAGGCGCTGTACGCCGACATGGGCCATTTTGGCAAACGGCCGATTCGCCTGGCGTGGTTTGCAGTGGTGATGCCCGCGCTGACGCTGAATTACTTTGGCCAGGGCGCGCTGCTGCTCACCACGCCCGCCGCAGTTAAAAACCCGTTTTACCTGATGATGCCCGAATGGGCGCTACTGCCCATGGTGGTGCTGGCCACCGCGGCGACGGTGATCGCTTCGCAAGCTTTGATTTCCGGCGCCTTCAGCGCAACCAAGCAGATCATCCAGCTGGGCTACCTGCCGCGCCTGCAAATGATGCACACCAGCATCAAGGAAACCGGGCAAATCTATATCCCGTTCATCAACTGGGCGCTGTTTGGCGCGATTGTGCTGGCGGTGATTTTCTTCAAGTCGTCCGAGGCGCTGGCGACGGCTTACGGCATTGCGGTGTGCGGCAACATGCTGATCACCACCGTGCTGACCTTTTATGTGGTGCGCTTTGGCTGGAAGTACCCGCTGTGGCTGTGTATCGCCTCGACAGGTATTTTCTTTGTCATTGACTTTGCGTTCCTGGCGTCGAACATGCTGAAGTTTGTAGAAGGCGGATGGTTTCCCATTCTTGTGGCGGGCGCGATTTTTACCCTGATGGTGACGTGGAAAGAAGGCCGCTACATCCTGAACCAAAAGCTGCGTGAAGACGCGATTGAGCTGCCGAGTTTTTTAGAGGCCGTGTTCGTTAGCCCGCCGGTTCGTGTTGAAGGCACGGCCGTATTTTTAACGGCTGCGCCGGGCACGGTGCCCAATGCGCTGCTGCACAACCTCAAGCACAACAAGGTGCTGCATGAAAACAATTTGTTCGTCACCGTGCGCAGTCACGAAGTGCCGTGGATTGGCCTGAACAAACGGCTCGAGATTGAGTCGCTGGGCCACCACTGCTGGCAGGTGGTGGTGAACTACGGCTTTAAAAACGACCCTGATCTGCCGAAGGCGCTGCAGCAAATCAAGGGCCGCGGCTGTGATTTGGAAGCCATGACCACCAGCTACTTTTTGTCGCGCGACACCATCGTGCCCACGGTAGGTGGCGGCATGGCGCAGTGGCGCGAAAAGCTGTTTGCACAAATGCACCGCAATGCCGGGTCGGCGGCCGACTTTTTAAACTTGCCAAACAACGCAGTTGTCGAGCTGGGCAGCAAGATCGAAATCTAAGGCGTTGCCTTGCGAAAATCAGGCGATGCAATTTTTTAAAGACCTGAACCTGAGCGCCTTCACCGCAGGCTTTGTCGCGGTGCTGGTTGGCTTTACGTCTTCGGTAGCCATCGTGTTTCAGGCCGCCACAGCGTTTAATGCCGCACCGGAACAAATCGCATCGTGGATGTGGGCGCTGGGCATCGGCATGGGGCTGTGCACCGTGCTGCCGTCGCTTTATTACAAAAAACCCATCATGGTGGCCTGGTCCACGCCCGGCGCAGCAGTGCTGGCTACAGCAGGCGTGGCGGGCGGCTTTAATATGGCCGAGGCGGTGGGCGCCTTAATGGTCAGCGCGATGCTGATCACGCTGTTCGGCATCACTGGCTGGTTTGAAAAACTCATGAACCGCATCCCGGTGGCAATTGCATCAGCGCTGTTGGCGGGCGTGCTGGCGCGCTTTGGCATGAGCGGGTTTACCGCAGCGCAAACTGCGTTGCCGTTGGTGCTGCTGATGCTTGCGGTGTACCTGGCCGGCCGGCGCCTGATGCCGCGCTACGCCGTGGTAGCCACGCTGCTGGCCGGCATTGTGTATGCAGCGTTGCGTGGCGAGCTAGCCTGGTCAGCCGTGCGTTTTACGCTTACCCTGCCCGTTTTGGTGGTGCCGCAGTTCACGCTGGCGGCAGTTGTCAGCCTGGCGATTCCCCTGTTTGTGGTGACCATGGCTTCGCAAAACCTGCCGGGTGTGGCGGCGATTCGTGCCACGGGCTACGAGGGGCAGATCCCCGTTTCAAAAGTCATCACTCTGACCGGCCTGGCAACCTTTGTACTGGCACCGTTCGGCGCATTTGCCTTGAATCTCAGCGCCATCACCGCCGCCATCGTGATGGGCAAGGAGGCGCATGCTGACGCTGACAAACGCTACACCGCGGCCGTCAGTTGCGGCCTGATTTACGTGGTAATTGGCATCTTCGGCGCAGCAGTCACCAGCTTGTTGGCTGCTTTCCCCAAGGAGCTGGTCGCCGCCATTGCGGGCTTGGCGCTGCTCGGCACCATCGGTGGTGGCCTGGCGGCGGCGGTGCGGGACGAGTCGCACCGCGAAGCCGCGTTGATCACTTTTTTGGTCACCCTGTCTGGTGTGGTGATAGCGGGCATTGGCTCAGCCTTCTGGGGTGTGGTGGCCGGCGCGCTGGCGCTGTTTGTACAACAATACGGGCAAGCTAAAACTTCCCACCCATGAACACCCACCATGCAAATTCTTTTTGTTGCGGACCCGCTCGAGTCTTTCAAAATCTACAAAGACACTACCTTCGCGATGATGCGCGAGCTGCAAAAGCGCGGCCACACCCTCGCCGCGTGCGAGACCAAAGACATTCGCTGGCAGCAGGGCGAGCAGGTGACGGGTTTTGTACGGGACATCAAACTGACCGGTGACGCGGTCAACTGGTTTGAGGCAGAGCAGTCATACCCCAATGAGCGCCCTCAAGCTTTGAGAGACTTCGGCGCCGTGGTGATGCGCAAAGACCCGCCGTTTGACAGCGAGTTTTTTTACAGCACCCACCTGCTGGAGCAAGCCGAGCGTGAAGGTGCGAAAGTGTTCAACAAACCGCGCGCCCTGCGCGACCACCCTGAAAAGCTCGCCATCATGGAGTTCCCGCAGTTCATCGGCCCGACGCTGGTAACACGCGACGCAAGTGACATCAAGCGCTTTCATGCCGAGCACAAAGACATTATTTTGAAGCCGCTTGATGGCATGGGCGGCATGGGAATTTTCCGCGTGAAAGAAGATGGCCTGAACCTGGGCAGCATGATTGAAACGCTGAACAAAGATGGCGCGCAAAGCGTGATGGTGCAAAAGTTTTTGCCAGAAATCGCCCAGGGCGACAAGCGCATCTTGGTGATTGGCGGCAAGCCTGTGCCGTTTAGCTTGGCGCGTATCCCGCAGGGCACCGAAGTGCGCGGCAATTTGGCTGTGGGCGGCAAGGGCGTGGCGCAAGCCCTGTCAACACGTGACCGCGAAATTGCTGAGGCGATTGGTCCGGTGCTGGCGGCACGCGGGCTGTTGCTGGCGGGCATTGACGTGATTGGCGACTGCGTGACCGAAATCAACGTCACCAGCCCGACCTGTTTTCAAGAGATTTTTGACCAGGCCGGGTTTGATGTGGCGGCCATGTTTGCTGATGCGCTGGAAGCTGCGTTGACACCGTAAAAGTTACGCCGAGCTCAATGCTCCGCCCTCAAACACCAATAAAGCGCCAGGTGAAAAAGCGGTCCAGACCTCATCTGTCGTCAACGGCGCGCTGACCACCATGGCCACCCGGTCTGTAGCGTTGGTGTGGTCGGCAAAATTAATGCTCACATCCTCATCGCTCAAAGTCGCGTGGGCAAACGGGTGCTTGCGCTCCACGTAGTACAGGCGCTGTGAGTCGGCTTTGGTCGAGGCATGCGCCCACAAGGCCTGGCCATTGCTGAGCAAAAAATTAAACGTTCCGTAGGCTGCAATATGCGCCGCTAGCTCGCGCAGCGTGATGCTTAGCTCTTTGACGCTCGGCACACCCGCATGCGACTTGGCCAGCTCCTGCATGACCCAGCAAAATGCCCGTTCGCTGTCGGTGGCGCCCACCGGTTTAAAGCTGCCGTGCAGGCGCGGCGTAAAGTCTTTCAAGTCACCGTTGTGCGCAAACACCCAGTAGCGGCCCCACAGCTCGCGTACAAACGGGTGACAATTTTCAAGCGCCACCCGGCCCTGCGTGGCCTTGCGAATGTGCGAGATGACATTGCGGCTTTTGATCGGGTAGCGGCTGATCAACTCTGCCACGGGCGAAGAACAGGCGCTTTGATGGTCAACAAAATGACGCAGACCTTTGTCATCATCTTGTTCGGTTTGGTGGCCTTCAAAAAAAGCAATGCCCCATCCATCGGCATGCTGGTCAGTATTGCCGCCGCGCTGCGCAAAACCGCGAAAGCTGAAGGTGACGTCGGTGGGTGCATTGCAATTCATGCCGAGCAATTGGCACATGGTTAATCTGCTTTCGGCGTTGTGAATACTGCGGGCGTCCGGAGCTGCCAGGCGGCCAGCAGCGCCAGCGCACACAAAGCGGCCAGCATGAAAAACGATTCATTAAAAGCGGCCAGGCGCGCAGGGCTGCTCAGCGGGTTGACCAATGAATCGCCATGCACGGCCAGCCGCCATTCCAGCACAATGCCGCACAGGCTGACACCAATGGCACCGCCCAGCATGCGCAAAAAATTAATCGCGCTTGACCCCTGCGACAACAGGCTGTCGTGCAGTGGCCGCAGTGACCCCAAATTCAGCGACGGCAAAATAAAACCCAGCCCGATGCGGCCCACAACCGCCCACACCACCAGCAGCCACACGGCCGACTTCAGCGTGACGGTAAACATCATGGCAAACGAAATAGCCAGCAAGGCCAGGCCGATGCTGACCAACAGCCAGGTGGGCTGTTTGTCGGCCAACCGGCCAACTGTGGCAATCGTAACGGCCAGCACCAGCCCGGCGGGCAACAAAATAGTGCCCACATACGATGCCGATAAATTCAGGCCCAGCTGCATGTACACCGGCAGCAAATAGGTCGAGCCAAACAGCGCCGTGCCGTAAATAAACGCCACCACACTGCCCATGGCAAATTGGCGATAGCCAAACAGCGCCAGGTTCATCAGCGGCGCGCCGCCCCTGGCTGCCAAGCGGCGTTGCCAGGCAATGAACAGCACCAACACCAGCCCAGCGGAGCCCAGCAGCAGCCCCGCTTGCGGGCGGTTGTTGCCATGCATCTGCACCATGCCGTTGAGCAGGCACAGCGTGCCCACCGCACCCAGCAGCAGGCCGCGCCAGTCGAGGCGCGCGCCGGTTTTGGTGGCTGCCACCCCGCCAGGCGCGGTGGTAGGCACGTAACGATAGGCCATGACCAGCGATGCAATGCACAGCGGCACCACCATGAAGAAAATCGAGCGCCAGCCAAACACATCGACCAGCACACCGCCAATACTGGGTCCCAGCGCCGGTGCCAGCACCACGCCCATGCCAAACAGGCCGCTGGCCCGACCTTGCTCGTGCGGCGCAAAAGCCCGCATGATGATGATGGCCGCTATCGGCTGCACCACGCCTGCCGCCAGCCCTTCGGCCACTCTGGCCGCCAGCACCAGCCCAAACTGATTGGCCAGTCCGCCAGCGATGCCGCCCGCCATCAGCAGCAGCATGCAGCCGACATAGGTTGCGCGGTAGCCGTACCGGCCCAGTAGCCACGGTGTTGTCAGCATCGACACCGTCATGGCCACCATAAAGCCTGAGCTGACCCATTGCGCCCGCGCCTGGCCCAGCGTGAAGTGCTGGCTCATGTCGGGAATGGCGACGTTGATGATGGTGGACGACATGATCGAGGCCATCGTGCCAATCATCACCGACAGCAGCAGCAGCCAGCGGTAACCCTCGCCATAGCGGGCTTGCAGCTCGGGCAGGGTGGAAGCGCGAGAGCGGCTCAAGGTGGTGTCCTGCGCTGCTGCGCCGTCAGTTGCGCGGCTCGGACCACAGCTTGCCGCCGGTGGCCCAGTTCTCGCGCTTGATGTCGGTGATGATGACATCGACCGATTCAGCCGCGCCGCCCAGAACGTCAACACTGACGCGGGTAATCTCGGCGACGAGCTTTTTCTTTTGCTCCAGTGTGCGGCCTTCCATCATTTCAACGTGGTACGTCGGCATCGGCTTTCCTTTTGAGGCTAAACGAGAGGTTTCACAGTAGATTTATCGTCCAGCTGAGCTGTGGAATTTGGATGACAAACCGCGTGTTGCTCCCCCATGATAATCAATGTCACCATGATGATTCACTTGCCCACGCTCGCTGGCCGCGCCTACCGGTGTCACTGCAGTAGCCCGGTTTTTTTTCGCAACAGCGAATGCCTGACCTGCGGCACACCGCTTGGTTATGACCCTACGCTGGCGCGGCTGATTCCGTTGATGCCCGGTCTGTCTGACGGCGCGTGGGTGCTGTGGCAGGCGGTGCCAGCCGGTGTGCAGGCGCAGGAATATTTGCGCTGCGCCAATCTGGCAACGCCCGCTGCCTGCAACTGGTTGGTACCTGTCACTGACGGCCAGGCACCGCAGCTGCTGTGCCAAGCCTGCCGGCTAAACCGCACCATCCCCGACCTGAACGACGCCGCCCACCCGGACAACGGCGTGCTGTGGGGCCGCATCGAGTTGGCCAAGCGCCGGTTGTTTTCAAGCTTGCTGGCGCTCGGCCTGCCGGTTGCGTCCATAACGCAAGACCCGGAGCGCGGCATTGCGTTCGATTTGTTGCGCTCGCCCGACGGCGGCCCGCCGGTGATGACCGGGCACAAGGGCGGCGTCATCACGCTGAATGTGCAAGAAGCCGATGACGCGGTGCGTGAGGCCGTGCGCAGCGCCATGCGTGAGCCTTACCGCACGCTGCTGGGCCACTTTCGCCATGAAATTGGGCACTATTACTGGGGCCGGCTGGTTAGCGGCACCGATTGGATGACAGGCTTTCACGCCCTGTTTGGCGACGAAACGCAAGACTATGCCGCCTGCCTGCAAAAAAATTACACCCAAGGCCCGCCCGCCCAATGGTGGCTGCATTACGTCAGCGCGTATGCATCGACCCACCCGTGGGAAGACTGGGCCGAGTGCTGGGCGCATTACCTGCACATGCGTGACACCATCGACACCGCTGTGAGCTTGGGAATAGCCAATCACAACTCGTACAGCGCGCACCTGGAATTCACCCCCTTCACCCTGGATGCGCTGTACCAGCCCGACCACCCCAACGCGAAACATTTTCTGGATTTTTTGAACGACTGGACGCGCCTGACGACGCTGCTCAATGAAATGTCGCGCAGCATGGGCCAGCCTGACTTTTACCCGTTTGTGCTGCCCCGCGAGGTGGTGGCCAAGCTGCACTTCATTCATTTGCTGGTAGCGTCCAGCAGCTGGTTGCCCACCGACCTGCAAGGGACTGAGGCCGTGCAGGAAGTGATTGCGCAGCAAACCGACAGTCAGCCGATGGGCACGCAAGCAGCGAGTCAGGCTCAGATGCAGAGCCAGAGCGGCTTTTAAACCTGGTAACAGGCGACGCGCCAAGAGTGGATGTAAAACGCTATTTAATTTATAGCTGCTAACACCCGTACTTATTGATTTGACTGATAAAGCATTATTTACTTAAAATACAAATGGCTTATAACGCTTTTTTAACGGGCGCGAGCAGCTACTAAATACATAGCTACTCTAGAGCCTCCCAGACCAACCCGTTCTGGCTGCAGAACGCATCCAACGTTTTTCCAATCTGGTCGTCTTGCAGCACAGTGACAAGCTCGACCAGCTGGTTCTCTGCACTTTTGTGGCTGCTGCTCACCGCCACACTTGCCGCCGCATCAATGGCCGCGAACAAGGCAGTAAGTGATTGCTCCAGCGGCTGCATCACCTGGTCGCGCTGCTGCTGCGTGGTGGCGGATTCAGCAGCGTAAAAAAGCTCAAAAGAAAAGTGGGTTTTGGCGGTCATGCTGTACTGTGCGCCCACCGGGGCGGCTGCGGTGTAGGGCAAGTGCACGATTGCGTAGCTTGAAGGCCAGCTGATTGCTGTGGGCGTCCTCAAGCGGTTTCAAATTCGCTTTGCATGTCCGGCGATTGCGCTGCCAATTGGCGCGTCTGCATGGCCGCATCGAGCGCCACCGCTTCAAGCGCCTGTGCGACCACGCCATGCATTTCAACCCGCCGCAACCAGCGCTGCATGACGAGTTTTTCACAGCTGCGCTTGGTCATTGAATGCGGCTGGCCGCCGTGGCTTGTGAACATGAACAGTGTCGCCTTGCTGCTGGCCCACACCAGCTGCGCGCGCAGCCAGCGGTGTTTGGAATAAAGGTCTATCCAGCTGCCCGCTTGCAGGCTCAGCAGCAGGGCTTCGGCTTGCTGCTGGCTGATGGCGGCGCCCGCGTGTGCAACCGCATTTGTGTCTGAAGGTGCGCTGGGCAGCGTGTCCGCTGTGATGTCCGCTGTGGTGTTTGGCGAAATGTTCGGTGCGATGTTCGGTGCAATGTTCGGTGTGGTGTCTGGCCTGGCGAAAGCGCCGTTCTGCGCCGCCGCATCCGGCCGGCCATCCAGCATCAGCAAATCTGTCGGTGCTGTTGGCAGGGTGTCTTCAAAGCCAGCGGCATTGAGGTCGTCGCGGCCCAGCCACGGCTGCTGGCCCGACTGGCTGCGAAGCTTTTCAAGCCGCTGCGACGGTATGGCCGGTAACTCATCGTCTGCCAGCGGCACGGCTGCAGATTCTTCAGCATCACGCTGGCTTTTAAGCCGCCGTAATCTCAGCACTGGTCTGTGCAATTTCATCAGGGATTCAAAAAACGCTTCGTTGTCTTTCGGCTCCTGACCCAGCATCGCCAGCCCGCTGTGCAGTCGCTGCAGCAAGCTGGGAATCATGTCTATCAATTTGCCAGGGCTTTTTAATGTGGCGTCGCGTTTGGCGCTCCACAGCAAGTCGGGCACGACAGAGCCAAAGCCCTCGGGGTCGACTTGCTGGCGTTTGTCGGTCAGCCGTGCATGGGCCATGGCCAGCGCCCAGGGGCCAAACAAAAAGTCAAGCACCACGCCCGGTACTTGATCCAGGTCTGAGCGGGTGCTCAAGTCAAAGGCAATCTGGTCTGCCTGGCTCTGGCGGTCTTGCGCAAAGCGCAGTGCCTGCACCACCTTTTGCCGCTGGGCAGACTCCTGCTGGTCTTGTTCGTCCCAGCCGTTCTCAAGGGTCGACAGGGCCACGTCAAAGCTTTTGGCCTGGTCTATTTTTTGTGCGTTCAGCTCGGTAAAGCTATGGGTGATGACCTGAAAAAACGTTTGGAACTCGGGGCTGTACTCGTCGTTGTATTTGAAACTGCGCTGCGCCACGCGCTCCATCAAGCGTCTGCCCGGATGCGACTCGTCGCTAAAAAAGCGCGGGTCCAGCATCGCCAGGCGAAGCAGTGACGGCTCCAGCGCCACAATCGCCTCGCGCACGGGGGCCAGCAAACGCGGGTCTTGCGCGACCTGGTTGACGAGCTGGCGCACCACGTCCATGCCGAGCACCTGACCGACTTTGGTGGCTTCTTTTTTCAGTCGACTTCGCACCAGCGACCGTGCCAGCGGCGTGCCGTACGCCCCCCAGACCTGCTCGTTGAGGGGGCTTGATGCATCAACAAAGCGCGCTGGCCTGTCTACCGCGCTCAACTGGCTGCCTGCCGCTGGCAGCCCGGCTGGCAAAGGCGCTGCCGTTGGCGGCGCCGCAGCCAATTCGGCCAGCTCCTGGTCAATATTGGCGTAAAAGTTTGGCGTCAACCCATGGTCAACATTGCTGCTGCCATGGTTTAAAAAGTCATCCAGCAGCGCGGCCTGGACGGCCCGGTTTGACAGGTCAGCGTACTGCGCCTCGGCTTGAAAGCCCTGCCGACCAAAGTCATCCCCAGGCCATGTCTGGCTGCCAGATGAGCGTTCAAACTCTGATGCACCCAAAGAGGGTTGTGGCACCGCTGGTAACGCGTGCTGCCTATGGACCTGAACACTGGCTTGGACATTAACCTGATAAGGCGCTGCAGGGACTAACGCTTCCTTGAGCGATGCCGCGGCCTTTTTATACACAAGCTGCAGCTCACGGGTCAGCGGGCTGGCCAGGTGTTTGACACCCATCGCTGCCAGCGGCGCGTCTGCCAGCGTGCCAGCCATCAGCTGTTGCAGAACTCGCGCAAACACGCCGGGCCGCAACGGGTTGCGCTCGGGGACGACGTGGGTCAGCCCCAGCGCCGAGCTCGTCAGCGCATCCAGCTCTGTCAGCGTTTGTTCAACGCCCGGCAGCAGGTGCGCGAGCAGGCGCTGCGAATCAATCACCTGATTGACCTGCGCGTCGTCCAGCAGCGAAAACGGCGCTTGCCTCGCGCCGTCGGTGCGCGCTGCGACAACGGAGCCCTTTGCCGGTAAAGGTGCAGGCGAAGGGGTGAGGAGACTCTCAGCGAATTCAGAATGCAACGCGGCCGCGTAGCCCTCGCTCCAGGCCAGCTTGTTGCCCTGCAAGTAGCGCCAGCAGTTGGCAAGCACGTCGCGTTCGGTTGGCCGCATGCAATGGACCTCCAGCACCTGCAGCTCGGCTATCGCCGCGTCAATGCAGCGCTCAAGCGCGGGCTTGGCGGCGCTGGCGGCTTCTTGCAGGCATTGCCGCAAAACGTCAAGGTGTGCAGTCATCGACAACAGTTTGGCCTGGCTGAAAAATGATAGGGAGCATTCAATGAAAATAATAGGTTAAAGGCCATCGGCAACACAAAGCAACGCTGTTCAAATATTTGCAGTACTTTCAAATTTATACATTTGCAGCCTAGGGCCTCACCGCCCGACTTGGTGAGACGCCTGCGTCAGCCGCGCAAACACGCGCCAGAATGCTGCATGCTGGGTGGTTGCAAAGTTGATCCGCATCAGGGTCGACGGCTGGCGCGTTGCGTGAAACAGCGCACCGGGCGCCAGCAAGTAGCCTTCGTCCAGCATGCGCTGGGCCAGCACCTCAGTATCGGTGGAGGTGTCCACCCAGCCGAACAAACCGGCGGGCTCAGCCGCAAAGGTGCAGCCGTACGCCATGGCCAGCTTGACTGACAGGGCTCTGGCGGCATCCAGACGCACCCGGATGCGCTCGGCATGGCGGCGCAACTGGCCCTGGTCAATGCACCAAGCCAACGCTTTTTCAAGCAGCGCGGGCGTGGTCAGAGAGGCCAGCAGTTTGGTGTCTAGCAAGCGTTCAAACAAACCGGTGGGGGCAGCCAGGTAACCCACGCGCCAGCCGGGCGCCAAAATTTTGGCAAAGCCGCTGACGTAAATCGTGCGCTGCAAACCATCCAGCGCGCACAGGCGGGTCGCGTGGTCGGGGGCCAAATGGCTGTAGGTGTCGTCCTCAACAATATGAAAATTGTGTTGATTGGCCAGCTGCAGCACGCGGTGGGCGCGGCTGGGGTTCAGGCTGTAACCGGTGGGGTTGTGCAACACGCTGACGCTGACAAACAGCTTGGGCGCATGCAGCTCGCAGTAGCGCGCCATCACGTCCAGGTCGGGCCCGGCAGCAGTGCGCGGCACCGGCAAAATGCGCATGCCCAGCGCGTTGAGCCGCGCAAACTCAATCGCCCAGCCGGGCTCCTCGACCATCACATGGTCACCCGCCTGCAGCAGCGTGCGGCTGACAATGTCCAGTGCGTGCGTGGCACCCACCGTGGTGATGATCTGACTGGCCGGAGCATTGATGTTCAGCGTAGAGAGCTTTTGCGACAGGGCCTGGCGCAGGCCGCTGTCGCCTGCAGGCTCGCCGTAATGCAGCGACAAACTTTGCAATGCCGGGCCGCTGGTGTAGCGGCGCACGGCTGCCGACAAAAAGGTGGTTTCCAGCCAGTCCGGTGGGAACACGCCCATGCCGGGCTGCGGCTTGCTGCTATGGCCACTGAACATACCGCGTATCAAGGCTGTGGCATTGACCGGGTTGTGCTGCGATTCAAACGCAGACAAGGATTTATTTGCTACTGAAGTTATAGCTGCTTGCGCCCGATTTTGTTGGGCTGTGGCCGATTCACGCACATAAAAGCCACGATTTTTGCGGGCTTCAACCAGCCCCTGCGCCACCAGCTGGTCATAGGCTGCCACCACCGTTGATGCGCTCACGCCCTGCTGCGCGGCGCACTGGCGTACCGAAGGCAGGCGCGCACCGCTGGCAAGCAGGCGGCTTTTGATGCGCTCGGCAAAGCGGTTGGCAAGCTGCTCAGTAAGCGACTGGGACGCGGTTTTCATTAGCATGATGGCAGCCTGCAAGAGGGATGAGGAGTAATGTATTGTTAAACCCGACAATACAGTACGTCGTTGTGTACGTTCAACTGTATTGGTAGTGTGTTGATATCAACTATAAAGTCCGCTCTATGAATTGGCAAGAATTTACCGCACTGATGGTGCTGGCGACGGCGATGAGCTTTTCGCCGGGGCCCAACACCACGCTGTCTACCGCGCTGGCAGCCAACCATGGCTTCAAGCGCGCCCTGAAGTTTGTGTGGGCGGTGCCGGTTGGCTGGGGCTTGTTGCTTAGCCTGTGCGTTTTTGGCCTGGGTGCACTGCTGCTGGCGGTGCCGTTGTTGAGCTTTGCCGTCAAAGCCGTGGGTATTGGCTACCTGCTGTTTCTGGCGTTCAAGCTGTTTTATGCGGCGCGGTCGTCCATTGACTCGGCTTCCAGCGCAGTTGGCAACAGCGCCAGTCTCAACATCACTTTCGTACAGGGCGTGGCCATGCAGTTCGTCAACATCAAAGCCTGGATGCTGGCGCTCAGCATTGTCAGCGGCTGGATCGCCGGGCGCGCCAATCCTGGAGAGCGTTTTGCAATTGTGCTGCCGCTGATGCTGGCGTTTGCGTTCGCCAGCAACCTCACATATGCGTTGGTGGGTGCGCTGCTCAAAGACTGGCTGGCCGGGCCTGACGGGTCAGGCGGCCGCTTGCGGTGGTTTAACCGCAGCATGGCGCTGGTGCTGGTGTTGACCGCCTCCTGGATGGCGACGATATGACGCCTAACTCCGCGGGTGCCACCCGCAAGGGTCTGTGGCTGGGTTTACTTGGAATCGTGATTTTTTCAGTCACGCTGCCGATGACGCGGCTCGCAGTAGGAACGCCCGATGCGCCGCAAATGTCGGGGCTGTTCATCGCCATGGGCCGGGCGGTGGTTGCGGCTGGGCTGTCAGCCGCGCTGCTGCTGGTCACTCGCGCGCCCATGCCTGAGCGCAAAGACTGGCTGCCTCTGGCGATTACTGCCATCGGGGTGGTATTTGGCTTTCCGTTGCTGACGTCCATCGCCATGCGCTACGCAGAAGCCATGCACGCCAGCGTGATTGTGGGCGTACTGCCGCTGGCGACCGCTGCGGTGGGCGCGCTGCTGCACCGCCAGCGGCCGTCGACCGGATTCTGGCTGTGTGCCGCGCTGGGCAGCGCGCTGGTGGTGGTGTTTGCGGTGCTGCGCTCTGGCAGTGCCAGCTTTGGCCTGAGCTTTGCTGACAGCTTGCTGTTGGCGGCCATGCTGTGCGCGGCGGTCGGTTACTGTTACGGCGGCAGGCTGGCGCACCACATGCGCGCTGAACACGTGATCTGCTGGGCGCTGGTGATGTCCTTGCCTATCACGCTGCCGCTGGCCATTTTCTCGTGGCCAGCCCAGGCCATCAAACCAGCGGCCTGGCTCGGCTTTGCTTACGTGGCGGTGTTTTCGATGTGGTTAGGCTTTTTTGCCTGGTACCGCGGGCTCGCGTTGGGTGGCACAGTACGGGTCAGCCAGGTGCAACTGGTGCAGCCATTTCTGTCGATGCTGTTTGCCATTCCGCTGCTGGGCGAAACGCTTGACGCGGTCACGGTTGGTTTCGGCGTGGCCGTGATTGCGACCGTGTTTATCGGCAAAAAAATGCCCGTCGGAACGGCAAACTAAAACGAGGATTAAAAAATGAAATGGACACAAGCGGCACGCGCAGAAAAAATGAACCCGTCGGTGATCCGCGAGATTTTGAAGGTCACTGAAAAGCCAGGCATCATCAGCTTTGCGGGCGGGCTGCCGTCGCCCAAAACCTTTCCAATCGATGCGTTTGCTGCGGCTTGTGCAACCGTATTGGCAACCGATGGCGAAGGCGCGCTGCAATACGCGGCGAGCGAAGGCTACGCTCCACTGCGTGATTGGGTAGCCAACTCACTACCGTGGGATGTTGACCCCGCGCAGGTGCTGATCACCACCGGCAGCCAGCAGGCGCTGGACCTGATTGCCAAGGTGCTGATCGACAAGGACTCTAAAGTGCTGGTGGAAACGCCGACGTATTTGGGCGCGCTACAAGCTTTCACGCCGATGGAGCCACGGTTTGTGAGCGTGGCCAGCGACGCTGAGGGCATCGATGTGCCTGATTTGAAAGCCAAGGCCAAAGACGCGCGGTTTTTGTATGTCGTGCCAAATTTTCAGAACCCGACGGGCGCATTGATGGGTGAAGGGCGGCGGACCGAACTGAGTGCCGCCGCAGCGCAGATCGGTTTGCCGATGGTTGAAGACAACCCCTACGGCGATTTGTGGTTTGACCAGCCGCCGCCCGTGCCGTTGACAGCCCGCAACCCTGATGGCTGCATTTACATGGGCAGCTTTAGCAAAACGCTTGCGCCCGGTTTGCGCCTGGGCTTTTTGGTCGCGCCTAAAGCGCTCTACCCCAAACTGCTGCAAGCCAAGCAAGCCGCTGATCTGCACACGCCGAGTTTTAACCAGCGCATGGTGGCCGAGGTGCTCAAGGGCAACTTCTTGGACCGCCACGTGCCGACGATTCGCGCGCTGTACAAGTCGCAGCGCGATGCAATGCTGGCGGCGCTGGACACGCATCTGGCGGGCAGCGGCGTGACCTGGAACACCCCTGACGGCGGCATGTTTTTGTGGCTCAAGTTGCCGCACGGCATGAGCGCAGTTGACTTGCTGCCCAAAGCGGTTGAGCGCAACGTGGCGTTTGTACCGGGTGCGGCGTTTTATGCGGATAACCCGCAGCTGAACACGCTCAGGTTATCGTTCGTGACAGCGTCGGTTGATCAAATTAACACTGGTATCGCCGCGCTGGCCGATGTATTCAACCTGGAAAAGCCAACTTAAAAGGATAAAAAAATGAGCCAACTCAAGATCTGGGGTCGCATGAGTTCCATCAACGTTAAAAAAGCTGTGTGGACGGCGCAGGAGCTGGGCCTTAGCTTTGAGCGCCATGAGGCGGGCGGTGTGCATGGCGTGGTGAAAACACCCCACTACGTTGCAATGAATCCAAACTCACAAATACCGACGATACAAGATGGTGACTACGTGCTGTGGGAATCAAATGTCATCACCCGCTACCTGTGCGCCAAACACTCACCAGGTCACTTCTACCCGACTGACCTGCAAGAACGCTTT
>JANYED010000077.1 GCA_025363315.1 Polaromonas sp. | reverse complement strand
TGGCGTGACCGGCAGGTTCAGGCTAGCCCATCTGTGTTGATGCTGTTCTTCAAATACGTTGCGGCGGCGGGTGTGTCCATTGCCATTCAATCGCTAATGACGAAGTCGCTGTCCCTTTATTTGCATTACATCTTGGCCAATCTTGTTGCCATCGGTGTGTCCAGTATCTTTAATTTTGTGGCCAACGACAGACTGACGTTTCGCCGTAGCGGTGGCAAGGGTGCGCCATGACAACTCCCACCATGCCTCGTTTTCGCTCAATGTTGTGGGTGCTGTTGGCAGTTGTCATTGCGCTGGGCTATCTGTTTCAGCTTGGCGGTAACCACATCCCACGCAACGGCGATGAACTGGTCTATGCCCACATCGCACGGCTGACAGCCGAAAGCGGCCACTGGCTTCCACTGGTCAGCTCTTATGACTTCATGCGCAACACAAAGCCGCCGCTGCTGTTCTGGCAAGCGATAGTAGCGGGTGGTTGGGGAGACCATTGGACGCTGTTTAATCTACGATTGCCGAGCGTGATTTATTTGTGGGCCACCGCTTCGATGGTGGGGTTGCTGACGGGAAAAGTTGTGGGCAGCTCGCCCGGACAAGGCAACGATCAATTCACCGTCGCTGGTGCCATCGCCGTCATCGTCTTCCTGTCGTTTTTCAGCACCTACCGTTACGGACGCCCTTACCTGACGAGCGCGCCTGAAACCTTCTGGCTGTTCAGCGTGTTCTTTGCCATCGCGTGGTCGCCTGTCAGATGGCTGGCATCACGCTGGTTGTTCCCGTTGATGGCTGGCCTGGCCATTGGCATCGCCTGCCTATACAAATCATTTGCGATGGTTGCGCCGGTAGCCGTGGGGCTGGCGTTGTGCTACCAAATAGTTGGCGCACGCAAAGCGCCGTGGCAAATCTTCCGGTCAGGCGTTCTGCGCGACGGCTTTAAGGTTGCCATCATCTGCATTCTGGCATTAGCCATGTTCGGCTTATGGTTTGCGCTAGACCCGCTACCCGGTGAGGTGTGGCGCGAGTTTGTGGTCGGTGAAAACGCAGGCAAGTTCAAATCTTCTCCGGGCTATCTCAAAGTTGCCTTCAGCGGTAATGGTGGCTTGCTGGTGATTTTGACCGGCTACTTTGTGAATGCTGGTTTGTTGTTGCCATTGGCTGTTGGCGCAGCCTGGACAGCATGGCGCTGCTACAGACGCGGCAGCGCGATTAGCCACGCTGAAAAAACCATGTGGTTGTGGCTGCTGGCACTTGCGATCGTTTTCATGCTGCCGAATCAGCGCTCGGCGCGGTATCTGATTCCTGCCATGCCTGCGGTTGCTGTTCTTGTTGCAATCTACTGGCAGCGGATGGCGCGTACCTGGTTTGTTATCACGCTGGTGTTCTGCATACTCGGTGCTTTGGGTATGGGTTTGATTGGCTTAGGTGCGGTGCGTGCCATGCAAGATTCAAGTGTTTACTCGCCTCTGTTTTGGTTGCTGCTGGGGTTGATTGTGCTGGCAAGCGTTGTCGGCATGTTCCACAAACAGGTGACTCGTGGCGTGGTTGCGGCATCCTGTTTTTCAGTGCTGTTTCTGCTTGCCTGGGCAACTGCACCACTCAATGGTGAGCCGGGTCATTTCAAAGCATCAACAGTGGCTTTGTTGAAAGGACAAACCATCAACGTTCCCAACAATTTCAACGGCCAGTTCGAGCGATATAACTTCATCTTGCCTGGCGCAAAAGTAGTCGCCTACGACGCACCGCAGCCTGTTGATTACAAGGACGTTGACGAACTTCTCAAAACCGGGCGCTACGCCCTGGTTGCACGCCGCATCGGCCAGGCGCCCTGCATCCACTGCCGCATCATCGACGAGCGCTGGGACTTGCGCTCACGACAGGACGTGAGCGAAGGCACTTGGGCAGCGTTTAAAACCCCTGATACATTTTGGTATGCAAAAGAATATCTCGTTGAGCCTTCCGCGCCCTAAAAAAGCCCTCAGCGTCGCGGTCACCTTTCTAACCGTCGGCCTTGTGTTTTTGATAAGCGGCTGCGCAACCGCCATCAAGCCAGCGCAAGACGGTGTTCCCGCAAAGCTTGGTTTTCAGAATCCGGCACTTTTCCCGGGCAATGGTGGCCAGCTGGTCACTGCACAGGTTTTGCAGCCAGGTGACATTGTTCTAACGGCCGATAACGGTATCAATTCGATGGGTATTCGCCTGGCTACTTTTTCCCCGGTCAGTCATGCGGCGATTTACGTTGGTGAGAATCAGATCGCTGAAGCCGTTGGCTCTGGCATCCGACTGCGTAGCGTTGACGCCGTGTTGCTGGACGAAGCGACAGTCGTGGTTTTTCGTCACCCGCAGCTGACGAGCGAGCAGGCCGTAGCGATCAAAATCTTTAGCGAGTCCCATGCGGGCGAACGGTACAACTACTTTGGCATTTTGCTGCAAGCCCCGTTTACCCTTGAACGACGTGTGTGCGAATTGCCTCTTGTGCCCTCCCTGGTGCGCGATTTTTGTATTCGCGGTATCGCCGCAGTGCAATTGGGGCTGGGGCGCAACGACCAGTTTTTCTGTTCTCAATTTGTGCTTGAAGCGTATCGCAGCGCCGGCCTGCCATTGACCGACGCTGATCCAAGATTAATTAACCCAGGTGATTTGCTGCACATGCGGGAGGGCGATGTGCCCTCCGTCAAAATTCACCAGGCCTTGCAGTATGTTGGACATTTGAAGTCCCCTCCGCTGGCAGTGGCTAGCAATGCACCTGCTCTGAATTAATTTAGGGTTAGCCGCCAACGTGCATGGTGAACTGAGCCCCGTTAGACAACTTGCATTGCCCCGTGCCTAGCGTGCTGGAGTTCATCTGGTAGCGACAGCTGATATAGCTGCCGCGATTGCCCGCACCATTGGCCAGGCCTTCACGCGACGATGAACCCGTCATGCGGGTTGCCTCGCCTTGAAAGCTTTCCCCGTTGATGTTGGTGGTAAATGTTCCCCGCCCATTCAAGTCATTCGTCACCACCGCGCCGACCATGCCGTAACTTGATGCTGCATCATTGGCCGGGTAAAGCCGCGCGGCAAAAGTCACGCTTGCAGGCGGCAGTGGCGATACGAACACCGTCGCCTGCGGCTGCGTTGGTTGGATAGGCACCACATAGCAGCCTGTCAGGGCCGTTGCACTAGCGATAACGCCCGCCAGTACGATGCAGTGAGCTGCGCGGTTAAACGAAACTTTGGCTAATGAAACTCGGAATAAAGAAGCGCGTAAAACAGAAGTAAGAACTCTCATATGACCCCAGGTTGCACAAGCACATGCTTGTGGGGTCAGTATCAGTTCAGATATTTAAAAAGTCGCTGTAAAAAATACGTGTTTTAGATTCAGATACTTGAAGTACCTGAATTCGATACTTGATAGAGCTCGCAGTCATTTCTGTTTCAGTATTTTTTGTATTTCAAGGTTGAACAACGCAGGATCTTCAATTTGAGGAATGTGTCCAACGCCAGGCAATAAAACCAACCTGGCGTTCTGCGTCAGCACTTGCAAAGCCTTTGCTTGAGACGGCAGTGTGATGGTGTCCTTTTCGCCCCAAACCAAAGTCAGCGGCATGCCCAACTTGCGAAAACCAGCAGGTGTTTCACTCAATGATTGACCGTGTTCTGATGCAAATTGCGCTGCCCAGTCACCCAGGCCTGCGCTAAAGTTATTGACCGCAAATGGCTGTTGGTAAATGGCCGTACGGCTTGCCGTGACGACTTCCTTGCGCGCTACAAATTGCCGTAACCAGAATTCGCTGAACATCGGTTGCGTAAAAAGTGTTGTAACCATGGCTGTGCGAAAAGCGCTAACGCCAAGTAGTTTTGTGGTCAAACCATCGTCGGCAGCCTCAGGTTTTTCGAGCAATCCGATGGCTGCATCCAGCAAGATGAGTTGACGTACCTTGTCAGGTGCCAGCATGGCGGCTTCAGCGGCCGGACCACCGCCATAGGAATGTCCAAGCAGCGTGACTGGCCCAAGCTGCAATGAATCGATGAGCCCCGCGATTCGGCGTGCCTGGGCGGGTCGGCTGTAGTCGCGTGATGCTGGCCGCGTACTGAATCCAAATGGCGGCAAATCAACTGCAACGACGCGATAGCCTGCACTGGCCATGGCCTGCACGTTTTGGTCCCATATGCCGCTCCAAGCGCCAGTCCCGTGCGTTAACAACAGCGGCGTAGCTTTGGGGTCGCCAAACTCCTGGACGTACATCTCGACATCGTCAGCACGAAGCCAGCGGCCTGATATCGGCGCAGCCTGCTGCACGGTTTTGCCCTCTACCCACGCAGCCCGCAACCACGAAATGGCGACCACCAGCAAAAGCAGAAATCCAACCAGAATAAGAAGTTGAAAAAAGAGTTTTGCCAGGCGACGTATCATTTTTATGCTTTGTTAATAGTCAAAAATGTGCTCGACTTGCAGGTTGATTGATTGCCATTGATTAAGTGCAGCAGCCAGTGACTTGACGGGGACGGTCAACACCACCCGCTTGGTGCCAGGTTGAGTCAAAATCGGTTGCGCGAACAGCTGAGCCCCGGGGCTCGCGGCTGACCATGCATCAGGTGCCAGAACACTGACCAGAATGAAGCTGTCGTTACCAGCAATTTCGCCGAAACTGATTCCTTGCATCGCCAGTGCCTGGGCGTAGGCGGTAAAGGCCTCATAACGCGGCACTGTTGCGAGCACGGCATCGCCTGGCAATTTTGCAATGAGCTTTAATTCCGGCAAGTTGGCATTAGTAGCAGGCGCTGGCATCATGACGACGGCTGTGACTGGCAAGGCTGCGTCGTAAATCGATTGCGTTCCAAGTTTGATCAGTCGCGCATAGCTCGTCTTGATCAGGTATTCAGTCGTGAGTGCAAAGCGGCGCTCCCATTTGCGCAGCATGTTTGGTCCGGTTGATGGCAAATCGCGCCACAAGCCAGCCAGTGCTTTGTCAAAGTTGTATTCGTACCAAGGCTGTACGCGGATGAACCGGACGTAGTCTTTGGCGACCAATGCTGCGTAATTGTCTTCAGGTGTTCGCGCGCTGCTGCTCGCTTCAGTCAATCGCCCGACCAGCGTTTCGTAAGCTGACTTAATCGCGTATTCAACGCTGGTACTGATACCAATGACCATGATCATCAAGTGATAGCCCGGGTTCTGTTCAAGTTTTCTGCGGCGGGTCTCCTTAAAAACCGCTTGGTAGCTTTCCCAAAATTGACCAATATGTCCGTAGTAAGGGAAGCGACTTGGCGCGCTTTTGTCGATGTATTCACCATATTCATAGGGGCTAAATACCAAAAACCATTCGGGGTATGTCAATAGGGTTTGCTCAACGCCACGTATATGTTCGGGGCCGGCCAATGGTGTTGCTGGTGTGGTGGCCGCGCCAGCCAGACTGCAAAACCCTACTGCTGCAAACAAGGTTACTTTGACAAGAATTGTACGAACCCAACTCATGCTTGTGTCACCCGCGTAAATGAGAGCAGAACGTTGTCGGAAGGGTCGTGCGCCTGAAGCTCGCGCTTGCCGGTGGCTTGCAGGCCATGGCTGTTCAGTAAGCTTACCCATTGTTCAATCGACCTGAAATATCGCAGCTCGCGCTGGTTGGTCTCCCAGTCAACGTGAAGCCCGGCGTTAAAAACAGTGTGAACCAGCGACACAAAGGTGTGCATCGCTGGGCTGGTGACATTGTGGTCACGCAATATGAATATGCCGCCTTGCTTGAGAATCCTGCTTATGGACGCTACAAAGGTATCAAGCTTGTTCAATGGACTGTGGTGCAAGCCAACATAGCAGGTGACGCATTCAACGCTGGCATCGGCCATGCTGGCGGGCAATGGGTCGTATTCGGACAACGGTACAAATGCTCCAGCTTTTGCAAGCCCGCCGCGTTCGGCAATGTCTGCTGGCGAGTTAGATGGCGCAAGATCATTGACCAGAGTGATGGCCCCTGTGACTTTGATCCGCTTGCGTAACTCGCTGATATAACGGCCAGTGGAGCCGATCTCGACATAGCCATTGATTTGCTTGATTGGCCCAAGCAACCGAAGCGTTTGATCTGCCATTTCCTTTTTTTGTTTGAAAAGAGCTGGCAGCGCCAATGTCAAATCGGCAAGCAAAGGCTTTATCTTTGGCAGTTCGCGTTGCAAGCGGCGATAAACCGCCTCGTCATTGTCCAGTTCTGAAGCCAGGCTTTTAATGAGTGTGTGGAAACGGTCTTCGGGGTAAAGCCGATAGATGTTTTGCAGAAATTTATAAAATCTATCACGCCACTTTGTATCAAGAAAGACAGCTTTGAATTCTGAGCTGCCTTTCGTGTCTGCAGTATCGGCAAGTGTCGGGGCGTAGTACTTGTCCCACAACACGTTTCTAAATCTGAACGTCGGGTCAAGCTCTTTCTTAAGGGCAAACAACTCTGTTGCGCGTGGGTAGGCTGCATGAAACTGCTCCGGTGTGGCGTGTGGCTGGTAGGGCAGGTAGTAACTGCCCCCCACGCTGATGGCTGCGTCAATCAGCTCTCTTGTCCACACCGATACGCGATTGATCGCGTTGTCTCGGGTGCGCTGTTTGTAATACAGCACAAATGCAAACGTTTCACCGCGTGCCCAGGCCATGATGGTGCCTGTATCCTGGCGGGCATGCCGTACTGAAACGTTCAGTGCATTGACTCTGTGGCGCCGAAGAATCTCGGCCATCTTCGGCACAAAATCGTCAAATCGCTCGACAGGAACAAAGTATTCTTGCAGAACGTAGGTGGTTAATTTTCGCGAAACCGGCTCAAGTTCAGCAACGTCATAGCCCGCTTCAAAATTACGCCAATGCACTTTGCTAAACATGTAAAGCAAGGGGTCTATCAGGTATTCACGGCGCCATTTGCCCAGTGGCGTTTCCGTTACTGCCCACACAAAATAGCGATTGACGGAATAGCTCTGACCGCCCTTTTGTAGCCGTCGCGGCTCGGTGGTGGCTTCGTCGGTAAGCGCCCAGGTAACCGATCTCACCTTGCGGTAATGCGGCGGATAAAGATCGGCGTTGTGAAACACGGCGTCTTGAAAGTGCCTGACTTTGGATTTGAAATGGCTGATGTACTCGGCGGCGCTCATCTTGCGGGCCAGCCGCTTGACCCTGACGTTGTCCGCGAGGCTCAGCTCTGCCTCGACCATGACAGCCAAACCGCCGTAGCCGCCAACAACGCCGTAAAAAATCTCTGCGTTGGCCTCAGGCGAGGCCTCTACAACATGGCCGTCTGCCATCACCACCTTGATCGCGCGCACTGACAAAACCACAGGCCCCAGACCCATGTAGCGACCATGGCAATTGACACCCAGTGCCCCGCCCACTGTGAAGTTGGCATAGGTCTGCATGATCTTGACCGCCAGCCCGTGGGGGTCAACAAAACGCTGGATATCGCACCAGCGGATGCCAGCTTGCACACGGATAATTTTTTCGTCCGGGAAAAAAGCAATCACGCGATTCATCTCGCGCATGTCCAGATGCAGGCTGCCCGCGCTGGCAGTTTGCCCGCCCATGCTGAAGTGCCCGCCGCCGATTGAGATGGCGCCGTCTGTTCGCCGTATGGCGTCGACCACCTCGTCCACAGTTTTAGGCTTGCTGACGGCCCATACCGCCACTGGGTTCAAGCCAGTGACATCATTGATGATTAGGGTGCTTTGCTGCATATTGTCCTTAACGCACAACAAGATAGTCGGTGTGTGACTGCAGTGGATCCGCGCCCCAACGGTTGTCCTGCGGCAAGCCGCGCCTGCATGCGCACTGCCATACCAGCCAAATGGCGCCCAGCACTGGCGCCAGCACAGCCAGGAGCCACCAACCGGAGTGATTTCTGTCATGCAACCGCTGGATGCATAAAAAAGCAAGAGCTGCCAGAGCGGTTCCGTTGACAACCCAGGTTGCAACGCCGCTTGCGTGGCTGCTCATCAAGCCCGACACCACATAAAAAGCAAGCCACACGACCATGGCGCACAGCCAAAAGCCGCCCAGCGACAAACGTCCACTTGCTTTAAAAAATAGTGCGGTATTCATGCGAGGTCCTTTTGCAAAAGCTGTGCAACCCTGGTTTGAAGGTTTGCGGGCGTCACGCCCTCAGGCGCCACGGGGTCGCCAACATTCAGGCCGACCCGGCTGAACAGGCCGCGCCTGAAGGGCTTGACCATCGCGACTTGTTGATGGTTCACTTTTTCAATCCGGCTGAAATACGATCCCCACAAATTCGTCAGCGCCATTGGAATAACTGGTGCACTGACGCCGTCGCGTTTGACGGTCTCTAGTATCTTCATGATGCCTCCTTTGAAGGGTTGCAGCCCCCCGTCTGTCGTGATGCCGCCTTCAGGAAAAATGGCGAGCAAATCGCCTTCACGCAGGACTTTGGCGGCGGCCTCAAAAGCCGCTTCATACATCACCGGGTCTTCAGACCGGGGCGCGATGGGGATGGCTTTGAGCAGCCTGAAGAACCAGCCCAACAGTGGCGTTTTAAAAATGCGGTGGTCCATTACAAAATAAATTGGCCGTGGGCTAGCGGCCATCAGCAGCACGGGGTCAATAAAGCTGACGTGGTTGCAAGTCAGTATTGCAGCGCCCTGGGTGGGCAGGTTGTGGTCACCCGTCACTTTGAAGCGGTACACACAACGCGACAACATAAAGGCGACAAAGCGCAGTAAATACTCAGGCACCAGCATGAAAATATAGAACGCGACCACGGCATTGGCCAGCCCAACAAATAGAAATATTTGCGGAATCGTGAATTCAGCCTTGAGCAATGCGCCTGCCAAAATGGCGCTGACGATCATGAACAGGGCGTTCAAGATGTTGTTCGCTGCAATGATGCGGGCCCGGTGCGTTGGCTGGCTGCGCAGCTGGATCAGCGCATACATGGGCACGCTGTACAGACCCGCAAACAAACTAAGCAAAGCCAGGTCGGCCATCACGTGCCAGTGGGCAGACTGGGCGATGAAGTTGCTCAAGCTCATGATGGGCGACGCGCCCAGTCCGCGCGAGGAGAAGTACAGATCAATCGCAAACACGCTCATCCCAATTGCGCCCAGCGGCACCAGGCCGATTTCTACGTGACGTTTACTCAGAACTTCGCACAGCAGCGAACCAGTGGCGATACCGATGGAAAAAACCACCAGCAGCAAGGACGCGACTTGCTCGTTGCCGTGCATGACCTCTTTGGCAAAGCTCGGGAACTGGCTCAAAAACGTCGCCCCAAAAAACCACATCCAGCTGATGCCCAGCATCGAGCGGAACACCACAATGTTTTCGTTCGCCAGCTTCAGGTTGCGCCAGGTCTCGGTGACGGGGTTCCAGTTGATTTTCAGGTTCGGGTCAGTAGCTGGGGCCAACGGAATAAATTGCGCCACCAACCGGCCCACTAGCGCTGTTGCCACACACGCTATGGCCACATAAGCTGGCCCCGCCTGCGGGACGGCAACAATCAAGCCGCCTACGATATTGCCCAGCAAAATAGCAACGAATGTGCCCATCTCCACCATGCCGTTGCCGCCTGTCAATTCGCGTTCATCCAACGCCTGTGGCAGGTAAGCGAACTTGACCGGGCCGAACAATGTGGAGTGAATGCCCATCAAAAACGTACAGCCTAGTAGCACCGGCACTTGCACATCCACGTTGCTACTCATGAAGCCCGCCGCGGCAATCAGCATGATGACAACTTCCAGGTTTTTAACAAACCGGATGACACGCGTTTTTTCAAACTTGTCCGTCAACTGCCCGCTCGTAGCTGAGAACAGCAAGAACGGCAAGATAAACAAAGCTCCAATCACCAGCCCTGCCAGCGCTGGCGGTAGCCAGCTCACACTGAGCTGGTAGGTCACCATGACAGTAAAGGCAAACTTGAACAGGTTGTCGTTGGCGGCGCCTGAGAATTGGGTCCAGAAAAAAGGTGCAAAGCGGCGCTGCTTGAGTAGGGCGAACTGGTTCGGGTGATCGTATGGTGGCGATGGTGCTAGCTGTTGGGCAGTGGCCGGAGTCGTTAAGTTGGCTACATCAACACGCATGCATGGCTCCTGGGGTGAACTTTAAATGGGCTTTTGGGCTTCTAGGTGTAGGTGGATTCTGCACTGATTTGGCGACGCCGCTTTCGTAATTTATGCAAATGCAGGCCTCAACGTCCCGCCTTTGAACAGAGTTTTGCCCGGCGCAACCAAAGGTATCGATAATCGATACCTTTGGTTGCCATATTTAGCAGGAGTTATCAATGAGCACCAGCGCAGACCTTGTGACGGTTCTTAAAAAAGAACTGAAAGCAGCGCAGATGACTTACGCGGACCTGGCCCTGGCGTTAAGCATGGCCGAGTCCAGCATCAAACGCATGCTGTCCAGAGGGGACATGCCGCTGTCGCGTGTTGACGAGATTTGCCGCGCCTTGAAAATTGACTTTGGCGATGTGGCCAAGCGGGTGGCCGATATGCAGCCGATGCTGGTCAGCCTGACCGAGGCTCAGGAAAAAGCCGTGGTGGCCGATAAAAAACTGCTGCTGGTTGCGATATGCGTGTTGTCGCAATGGACGCTGGAGCAGATCACCGGCCACTACCGTTTAAGTGCAGCGGATGGCATCAAGGCGCTGGCGCAGCTGGACCGGATCGGTATCATTGAGTTGAAGCCGCTGAACCGGTACCGGTTGAAGCTGGCCAAAACCTTCCGCTGGCGGCCGCATGGCGCGATGATGAATTACTTTCGCGACAACGCATTGCTCGACTATTTTTCTGGCGGCTTTGACGGCAATGGTGAAGGATTGCAGCTGGTGCATGGCACGATCAGCCGCGGCTTGGCGCCGTCGTTTGTCGAGCGGATTCAGCGCGTTGCGCAAGACTTTGCCCAGCAACACCAGGCCGATCAAAAACTTAACTCCAAAGAGCTGGGTGGCTACACGCTCGTGATGGGTATGCGCAGTTGGGAATTTGAAGCGTTTTCAGCCCTGCGCCGCATCAATCCGCCGAAGTAAACACCGTCAACACGCCGGTGTAGCCATATAAGTGATGACGCGCAATTTCACCGCCCGCAAAAAAGCCAACCAGCGGCACGTCGCCCAAGGCCCGCCGCACGATCTGCAGCTCGGCGCTGGGTGCGCCAAAATGCGGGCCGCCTCGGCCTGCGCAG
>JANYED010000057.1 GCA_025363315.1 Polaromonas sp. | reverse complement strand
TACCACAGTCTGGACACCGCCAGCCAGCCTGTCAACGACTGGGGCGTATCGCATGACCCGGAGCATTTTTATTCCAGCCAGGCGCACCCTGAGCTGCACATGAGCTGGCTGACCCGCGCCAAATGGATGGTGGCTGCAAGCGTCATCAACCGGCGCACCCGCCAGCTTCGCGGCACGCAGCCGCCGCCGCTTGCAGGCTTGATTCGGTGAACATTGCAGTTGGCAAGTGGGTTGCTTTTTTGCTATATAAAATATAGCCGCTCGCGCCCGTATTTATTGGGCTGCGCGGCTAATTGATACGTAAAACGTCTGAAATGGCGTAAAAAAACCCGCCATGAGCGGGTTTTTTAGTTGGCGATATGCATCGCCTGGCTGAAGATTACTTCTTGGCAGCGCTGGCAGCAGGCTTGGCTGCATCAGCCTTGGCATCGGCTTTTGCGTCGGCTTTTGCATCGGCTTTTGCATCAGCTTTTGCATCAGCTTTGGCAACTGGCTTGTCTTTTGCGGTTTTCGCATCTGCCTTGGCTTTGGCAGCGGCTTCTTTCTTGGCTGCTTTTTCGTCAGCTTTGGCTTTTGCATCGGCTTCTTTTTTGGCTTTGGCTTCAGCTTTTGGATCTTTTTTCTCGTCTTTCGCCATCGCAGGTGCGGTGGCTGCAGCAGTTGCAGGCGCAGCTGGCTTGGCGTCAGCCTTGGCATCGACCTTTGCTGGTGCAGCCGCCGCTGGCTTGGCATCGGCCTTGGCGTCAGCTTTTGCAGGTGCTGCAGCAGCGCCTTTGTAGCCAGCGCCGCCGACCGTCAGGCCTTCTGCGGAGAACTTGGCGGCGTTGCCTTCGCCGACGCCTTTAACGCGCTCGATGAAGTCGTTCCAGTCTTTGAAGTTGCCTTTTTTACGTTCGTCAACTATCTTGCCGGAGATTGCAGGGCCAATGCCCTTGATGCCGTCGAGTTCTGCGGGAGTGGCTTTGTTGACGTCAACCGCGGCAAAAGCAACGGCAACAGTCATGGCGGCTAAAAATACCAGCAATTTCTTGAACATGAGATAACTCCTCAAAGGGTAGGTTGGAATCAGTGAATTGGGCGATTCTTCAAAACGAAGAATGTCATTGTTACTAACGAACGGTTGGGCGACAGGTTGACCGGGAATCTTTTTAAAGTCAGGTAAAAACCCTATTTTTGTGAAGAAAGTGACCGCATGTAAGCAGCCACTCCTGTTTGCACGTCGGCAAATGCATGCTCGCACCCCGCGGCGCGCAACGCACTCAGGTCGGCTTGGGTGTAGCTCTGGTACTTGCCGACCAATGCGGGCGGAAAGGCAATGTAGTCGATCAGCCCGCCGCGTACCGCTTCCTCAATGCTGAGCGGCACCTCGCCCTGGTGCTGGCGCAGCGTGTTGATGACGCTGATGGCGACGTCATTGAAGGGCTGGGCTTTTCCGCTGCCTAAGTTGAATATCCCGGATTTTTCGGGGTGCTCCAAAAACCAGAGGTTCACGGCGACCACGTCGTCGACAAACACAAAGTCACGCATCTGGCCGCCGGGGCCATAACCGCCGTATTCGCCAAACAACTTGACCTTGCCGTCTGCCTGGTATTGGTTGAACTGGTGAAAAGCCACGCTGGCCATGCGGCCCTTGTGCTGCTCTCGCGGGCCATACACATTGAAATACCGAAAGCCTGCGACCTGGGTGGCGGTGCTTTCAAAATGCTTGCCGATTTCGCGACGCAAGCGCTGGTCAAACAGCAGCTTGGAGTAGCCGTACACGTTGAGCGGCTTTTCAAATTCGGGCGATTCGGCAAACGTATCTGAACCCCCATAGGTTGCAGCTGATGAGGCATACAGCAGCCGGGTACCCTGGTCTTGACAGGCATGGAACAGCTCACACGACAGCGTGTAGTTGTTATCCATCATGTACTTGCCATCCGGCTCCATGGTATCGCTGCAAGCGCCTTCATGAAACACCGCCTCAACATCCCCAAAAGCGCCTTCGGCAAACAATTCGTAAAAATCGTCGGCGTCCACGTAGTCGGCAATTTGCAGGTCTGCAAGGTTTTTGAATTTGTCGCCCTGGGTCAGGTCATCGACCGCAATGATGTCGTCAATGCCGCGTGCGTTCAAGCCTCCGATGAGGTTGCTGCCGATGAACCCAGCGGCGCCAGTTACTGCTATTTTCATAGCGTTTCTCCTATTATTGACGGGCGCCAAAGAGCTCGTTGTAGTCAACCGTGGCGGTGCCAAATTTACCCACGACAATGCCGCCTGCCAGGTTGGCAACGGGTACGGCATCACGCAGCTTGACACCTGCTGCCAGCAATGCAGCAAGGGTGGCGATGACGGTATCGCCAGCGCCCGTGACATCAAACACCTCGCGCGCGACCGCGGGTACGTGCAGCTGGCCTTGCCCGTCGAACAGCGTCATGCCAGCTTCGCTGCGGGTCAGCAATAGGGCCTCAAGCCCGAGTGATTGGCGCAGCGCCTGGGCCTTGGCCGTCAGGTCTGCTTCATCGGCCCACGCGCCGGTGACTTGCTCCAGCTCTGCGCGGTTGGGCGTGATGAGGGTCGCGTTTTGGTAACGTGTGTAATCTGACCCTTTGGGGTCCACCAGGACGCTTTTGCCAGCGGATTTGGCCTGGTCAATCATCAGCGCGATGTGCGTCAGGCCGCCCTTGCCGTAGTCTGAAAACAGCACCGCATCATGCTGTGGCAACAGCTTTTCAAAGGTGCTGGATTGCGAGGCCAGCACTTCGTTTTCAGGCGTGTTTTCAAAGTCAAGCCGCAGCAGTTGTTGCTGCCGGCCAATCACGCGCAGCTTGACAGTTGTTTTGAGCTTCGGATCGCGGCCAAAGTAGGGCGTGATGCCGGTTGTAGCAACCAGCGCTTCAAGGGTGTGGCTGGCTTCATCATCGCCCACAACGCTGAGAAGGGAAGCCTTGGCGCCAAGAGCCACGATATTGCTGGCTACGTTAGCCGCACCGCCCACACGCTCTTCGGTTCGGGTGACGCGCACCACTGGCACAGGTGCTTCGGGCGAGATGCGGTCGACTGCGCCGTACCAGTAGCGGTCCAGCATGGCGTCGCCGACGACCAGTACGCAGGCTGCGGCTAATTTTTCTTGGGTAATTTGTGCAGGGAGTTTCATAGCTCTTCTATTCGTCTGGCCGGGTAGCTGTCCCACGCTTGACAACCGGGGCAGTGCCAAAAGTGCTGCGTCGCTTCAAACCCGCAGGCCGCGCAGCGGTAGCGCATAAGTGGCTTAGTGGCTTGGTCCAGCGCGCGCTGCACCAACTTTTGGTTGTGTGCACTGCCTGATTTTTCGCCGGCTATCCAGCGCGCAGCGGCGACCAGCGATGCCTCGGTTTCAAGATGCGTGATGTAGCCTTGACGGCTGGCAACCGGGTCTTTTTCAAGTTTCGCAATCGCATCCATCACATCGACAGATGGCGTGTGTTTGTAGTGCGCCTTGAGCAGGTTGACCGCGCTGGCAAGCAGTGCGGGTGTTTGCGCAATATTGACCAACAGGCTGGCCGCCAGGGGCAGCGCCTGGGGCGCACGGCCTTCAAGTTGCAGCAGCGTTGCAAGCGCTGCTGCAGGGTTGCCGCGTTGCTGATCAAGTTTGGCCAGATCAATTAGTGGCCGAGCTGCACTTGGAGCCAATTGACCGGCCCGTTTGAGCAATTGAGCAGCGTTGTCAACATCGCCCGCCGCTACCAGTGCACTGGCTTGCTCGCACAGGTAGTGCGCCTGCCGGCCGCTGAAGCTTGCGTGCCCCGTGCTGTCCAGCTTGCTGGCAATGTCGGCGCTCTGTTGCCAGTCGCGTGAGCGCTCGTAAATAGCCAGCAGGGCCAGGCGGGATTCTTCTTCAAAAGGGGTGCCTTCGAGCTTGCGCAGGGCAAGTTCTGCCCGGTCAAGCAGACCGGCTTTAAGGTAGTCCAACGCCAGCGCGTGCTGGGCGCGGTCACGGTCAGGCTGCGGCAAGTCACCGCGCTGCATCAGGTGCTCATGCACGCGCACGGCGCGTTCGTACTCGCCCCGGCGCCTGAAAAGATTGCCCAGAGCGAAGTGCAGCTCGGATGTGTCAGGGTCGTTTTGTACCGCCTCAATAAAGGCATCAATGGCCTGGTCCTGCTGTTCGTTGAGCAGAAAATTCAGGCCGCGAAAGTACGCCTTGGGTGCTTGCCGGTTTTCAAAGCGCAAATGGCGAATGTCGATGCGTGATGCCAGCCACCCGAGCGTAAATGCAACGGGCAAACCAAGCAAAATCCAGCTGATGTCAAAGTCCATCGCGCGCCATGGTCAAGGTGTCGGCCGTCAATTCGGCAGCGTTCGGCGCAGTCTTTTCCGTTGCTGTCCCAGTCTGCGGGCTCGTTTCGGCGGTACGGTTTTTTCGGTTTTTCCACCAGCGCGGCATCATCAGGAGCACGCCCAGCAGCAAGCCGGTACTAAAGGCTGTTAGCACGACCAGCACCAGGTTTGCTCTCCAGAACGTGCCAAAGAAAAAATTGACAGCAACAAGCTGCTGGTTATTCAGCGCAAAAGCGAATAGCGTAAAAAAAATGGCTGCTTTGAGCAGCCACATCAGGTATTTCACTTCAAAACAGCCTTTTTAGATAAGCTGACACATTGTAGTCAGCCAAGCTACGACGCTGTCTGCGCCAACGCGTTTTGTGCTGTTTGCGTCGTCAGTAACGCTTCGGTCCGCGCATCGACCGCCTCTCGCAGTGCCTTGCCAGGCTTGAAGTGCGGCACGCGCTTTTCTGGAATCGCAACGCTTTCGCCGGAACGTGGATTACGACCCATTCGCGGCGGACGACGGTTAACGGAAAAGCTGCCGAAGCCCCGAATTTCAATTCTGTGGCCACGAACCAGCGCGTCGCTGACGGCGTCAAGAAGGGTCTTGACGGCGTATTCAGCATCGCGGTGCGTGAGCTGGCCAAAACGGTTGGCCAGTTCTTCTACCAAATCGCTTCGGGTCATGGGGGCGGGTCAGGGTCGGGGATTAGCCAGTTTGGGGACAGAGCAGACGGCAGCTTTGCTGCTTCGTCTGGTCTGTCCCGCAAAACTATTTAGCTTCGTTGTCCATCTTGGCGCGCAGCAGGGCGCCCAAGTTGGTCAATCCAGAGCTTTCTTTAGCCGACTGCTGGCTGAGTGATGCCATGGCTTCCTGCTGGTCAGCGTTGTCTTTGGCTTTGACTGACAACTGGATGTTGCGGGTCTTGCGATCCACGTTGACCACAACTGCTGAAACTTCATCGCCTTCCTTCAGCACGTTACGCGCGTCTTCAACGCGGTCACGGCTGATTTCACTGGCGCGCAGATAGCCAATGATGTCCTCACCCAAATCAATCTCAGCACCTTTGGCATCAACAGTTTTAACCTTGCCAGTCACAATCGCGCCCTTATCGTTGATCGACACAAACGTGGTGAACGGGTCAGAGTCAAGTTGCTTGATACCCAGGGAAATACGCTCACGGTCGACGTCAACTGCCAACACAATCGCTTCGACTTCTTGGCCCTTTTTGTAGTTGCGCACAGCGGTTTCGCCGGGCTCGTTCCATGACAGGTCAGACAAATGCACCAGGCCGTCAATACCAGCAGCCAGGCCGACGAACACGCCGAAGTCTGTGATGGATTTGATTGGACCCTTGACGCGGTCGCCGCGCTTGGTGTCCACAGCAAATTCTTGCCATGGGTTGGCTTTGCACTGCTTCATGCCCAAGCTGATACGGCGCTTGTCTTCGTCGATTTCCAGGACCATGACTTCGACTTCATCGCCCAAAGCAACCAGCTTGTTCGGGGCAACGTTCTTGTTTGTCCAGTCCATCTCAGACACGTGCACAAGGCCTTCGATGCCTGGCTCGAGTTCAACAAATGCGCCGTAGTCGGCGATGTTGGTGATCTTGCCGAACAGGCGGGTGCTCTGTGGGTAGCGGCGGTTCACGCCCATCCATGGGTCGTCGCCCATTTGTTTCAGACCCAGGGACACGCGGTTTTTC
>JANYED010000029.1 GCA_025363315.1 Polaromonas sp. | reverse complement strand
GCCGGGGCCAAGGCTCGTCACCTTATTCAAAGATCTGCGGCAAGCGCGATTGTCTGGTCTGCCCGGAGGGGATCGAACCCCCGACCCTCAGCTTAGAAGGCTGATGCTCTATCCGACTGAGCTACGGGCAGAAATTGATGCAGCTGCAAATTCATTTTTCGGGCGAATTGGCACTTTGCGCGGTGCTCAAACTCCTCATGCACACGAGTACATTCCAGCGTCCTGCGCTCCGTGCGACTTGCACTTCACCCCGAAAATTTGAATTTTCATCAACATCAAACAGAACTTAAAAAAAAAGCCCACGTTTGAGTGAGCTTTTTTCATGTTTTTTGGTCGGAGTACAAGGATTCGAACCTTGGACCCCCTGGTCCCAAACCAGGTGCGCTACCAGACTGCGCCACACTCCGACAAGCGTCAGATTATAGCCCGAAAACTTTTTGCTGCAATCACAGCTTGACGTACTGGTAGTCCACTGGATTCGCGTTGATGCCGCGGTCTGGTGGCGCGATCCATCCTGCCATCTTGCCGGGTACGGTCACGCGCTGCATCAGAGTGTGCACAAAAGCTTTGTCAGCATCGTTGGGCAACCAGCTGTCTTTTTTGGCTTCAAACTCAGCCGCGGTAATCGGCGTGCCTTTCGGGTCAGTGTGCATACCCGCCCAGCTGCCGACACCCCGGCGAAAGCGGGTGGATGGCAGCTCAAACACAAAATCAACCCCAGCGCGTTTGATGCCCATGTTCCAGCGGGTCAGGCCGACGTTGCAATCCTTGACGTATTCAAGGCGGGTGGTTTCGTTCATGCCGACGCGGGTTGAAATAGACTCGTTTTTCATGCCGCCCATGCCGTCGGGTACACAAATGGTCATCTCAGTGTCCAGCTCGACGTGGTCGGCAAATTTGGCTTCATCGGGTCGGCCTTTGATGCCGTTGGCAAATGCATTAGCGGCGTTGCTGGAAGATTCTGAACCAAACAAATCGAGCGATGAGGTAAACCAGAAGTTCATGAATTTCTGAATCGTGGGCAGGTCAATCACGCCGGCTTTGCGCAGCGTGGCTTTGTCTGATGTGTCGAGCTCTTTCATCACCTCCAGCGTGCGGCGAATGACACGGCCAATGCCTGTCTCGCCGACAAACATGTGGTGCGCTTCTTCGGTCAGCATGAAGCGCGTGGTGCGGGCCAGTGGGTCAAACGCGCTTTCAGCAAAGCTCTTCAATTGAAACTTGCCGTCACGGTCGGTGAAGTACGTGAACATGAAAAAACTGAGCCAGTTGTCCATCGGCTCATTGAAAGTGCCCAAAATACGCGGCTTGTCAGCGTCGCCGCTGTGGCGCATGAGCAGCTCTTCGGCTTCTTCACGGCCGTCACGGCCAAAGTGCGCGTGCAGCAGGTAAACCATCGCCCACAGGTGGCGGCCTTCTTCGACGTTGACCTGAAACAGGTTGCGCAGGTCATACAAACTGGGCGCAGTGTGGCCCAACAGGCGCTGCTGCTCGACTGATGCGGGCTCGGTGTCGCCTTGCGTGACGATCATGCGGCGGAAGGTTGAGCGATATTCGCCCGGCACTTCTTGCCACACGTCCTGGCCCATGTGGTCGCCAAAACCAATCTTGCGGCCTTCTTCTTTGTCAGCCAGAAAGATACCCCAGCGGTAGTCGGGCATGGGCGTATAGCCGTAGCTGGCCCAGCCTGATGCGTCTACACCTACGGCGGTGCGCAAATAAACTTCTTTGGCCTTGAAGTCAGACGGGCCCATTTCTTCCCACCAGTTTAAAAAGGCGGGTTGCCAATGTTCCAGCGCACGCTGAAGCTGACGATTTTCACCTAGGTGGACGTTGTTGGGGATTAATGCTTGCAGGTCAATGTTGCTCATTTCATTCTTCCTATTAAAAATAACTAAACAAAGCTAACGGGTAATTCACAAGTGGCGGCGTGGAACCGGCTTTGCCGGGCCACAGCGGCCGCCCCCTGGGGGGAGGCGCGCAAGCGCATCGGGGGGTTACACCCTCTTCCAGTCAAATTTAGCTTTTTTTCCTGTGCCGAACAGCTTCAAAGCGCCCTCTTCGCCCACCGCATTGGGGCGAATAAAAATCCAGTTCTGCCAAGCAGACAAGCGGCCAAAAATTCGCGTTTCCATGGTCTCTTTACCGGGGAAACGCAGCGATGCTTCCAAACCCGTCATCGCGTCGGGCGACAGGCTGACACGTTCTTCCAGCATGATGCGGATCTCATCTTCCCAGTCGATGTCGTCGGGGGTCAGCGTGACCAAGCCCAGCGCCAGCGCCTGGTCGGCGCGCAGCGGGCTGTCGTTCAGACTTTCAAGCTGGGTAATAGTGGTTCCGTCTTCACAAAAACGGGTTTGCAAGCGGGTTAAACCATTGACTGCCGGAAACCATCCAAAGTTGGCCGGGCTGAGTTGCAGCGCGGGTGCTGCATCAGGAGAGTCCGGTAAATCCAACATGTAAATGCGGTCACACGCCAAAGCCAATTCATAGAACGTGCCAGCAAAGCATGAGCCTGAATCCACCAGCGCAATCAATGAGCGGCTGGTCACGTCCAGCCGGGCGAGCGTACGGCGCAATGCGCCTGTGGTTTCTTTCACCAGCCAGTGGTCTTTCAAGGTCGCCAGAATCTGGTCCATCTTCATGACGTGAGCTGCGTCGCCAGTGGTTTTGATCACCCAGGTACCAACTTCAAGCTCATTGGTGCGCAGGTTCAAAATCGCGTCGTCCAGTTCGCGTTGCAGTTTCAGCGGGTACCAGTTTGCGCCAGCAGCCTCAATCGTTTGCGGAGTCGACTCAATCGCAGCGCTTGGCGCTTTGACGGTGATCGTCGCAATACGGCTGTTGCGATCAACCTGCGCATCAACCATGCAGTAGTGGTAGCCCGAATCGTCTATCAACGGTTTTAAAGCCGTCAATTCAATGCCCTTGTAACCCATTTTAAGGTCTGCAGCCCTTATGGAACGGGCGCGAGCAGCTTCTATTTCAGTAGCAAGCAGCTCACCAAAACCTTGCGGTTTGGCATGCGCGTCAATCAACTTCCAGTCTTTGGCGCGGTCAGCGCGCACGCCTTCAGACGTGGTGCAAAAAATATCAGCCAAATCACGGCGCACCTTGCGTTTGTCTGTCACGCGCGTCAGGCCGCCTGTACCCGGCAACACGCCCAGCAGAGGCACTTCAGGCAGGCTGACAGTAGACGACCGGTCATCGACCATGATAATGCGGTCGCAGGCCAAAGCCAGCTCATACCCGCCGCCTGCACAGGCACCCGTCACGGACGCTATTGACTGCAAGCCGTCGTGCTTTGAAGAGTCTTCAAGCCCGTTGCGCGTCTCGTTTGTGAACTTGCAAAAGTTCACCTTCCAGCCGTGGGTTGACACGCCCAGCATGTAAATGTTGGCGCCCGAGCACCAGATTTTTTCTTTGCCAGACTCAAACACGACGACCTTGACGGACGGATGCTCAAATCGAATGCGGTTGATCGCATCATGCAGTTCAATGTCAACGCCTAGGTCGTAACTGTTCAGCTTTAGTTTGTAGCCGGGTTTAATGCCGCCGTCTTCATTGATGTCTAGTTTGAGCTTGGCGACTTCGCCGTCCACCGACAACGTCCAGTGCTGATACTTAGCCGGGTGGGTGGCAAAGCTGACCATGTCGCGCTCAACACCGGCGATGGTTTGTTTGAAAAGCAGCGGTTCAGTCATGGCATTCATGTGGTCTCCTTCTGGTTGTTTTGGATTGTTTGTGGAACGGCCCTTTTCAAATCCGTCATGCTTTGTTTCAGGGTGCGGGCTGCCGTGTCGACGACTGCGTCGGCTCTGGCGTAAAGTGCCTCGCGGCTGGTCAAAATGCGGCGCAAATCGCTAAGGGCTTCATTGTTGGCGCCCTTGGCACCATCATTCGTGTCAAATGGCCGCATGTCGCCCTGCGCAACCACTCTGGCCATGTGTTCTTCAGGGCTGGCTTTGAGCCACACGCAGTAAAAGCGGCTTTGCAGCAAATCGAAAGTTTCACGCTCGCTAACGATGCTGCCGCCCGTGGTAATCACCACGCCGCCTTGGTGTTCGTCGGCAATGCGTAGCAACGCTCGCCGCTCGTAACGGCGGTATCCCGCCTGGCCATGCAGCAACAAAATCTCGTTCATGCTGGTGCCAGCTTCGCGCTCAATCTCGCGGTCCAGCTCAATGAAAGGCACGCCGCGCTCCTCAGCCAGTTGCGCACCCAGCGTTGATTTACCCGCACCGCGCAGGCCGATTAGCGCCACGCGTTGCTCACGGCCCTGTGCATCGCCCAAGCCAAAGGTACTGCCTAGCAGGCTGAAAGCCTGGTCTAACTGTGAATCATCTAAGCGCGACAACAAGTCATGCGTGCGGGCCAGCGCCGGGCGCGCAGCGTCTTGAAGCAGGTCGATCACGGTGATGTTCAAGGCGCAAGCGGCCAATTCCAGCGAATTGATTGACACATTGCCTTTGCCGCTCTCCACATCGGCCAAAAAGCGCTCGCTCAAACCCGAGTCAGCAGCCAAACCCTTGCGCGTCATACCGCGCCTGGCACGCCAGGCACGCACACGGCCGCCCAGCTCGGTCAGCAAGGCCTTGCCTTCGTGGTCGTGTTGCTCGACAGGGTCTTTGATTGCGCTCATGCATTGCAGTATACTTCTAGCAATTGAAACGTCAAGCAGTTTATTGCATCTTTTTTTAAAATCACTTTCTAAGGGCGAAAAAATGAAACTCAAAATTCTGGTGGGCACCATGACCAGCACTGCTGAATATGTTGCGCAAGCTGTTCAAATGGATTGCGCTGACCTGGTCGATGACGTGGAAATCGAATTGATGGACGCGCTGGACATCAGCGTTTTTAGCGCAGACAAAGCAAAAGATGCGCTATATCTCATTTGCACATCCACCTATGGGCAGGGTGATGTGCCCGACAACGCCCGAGCTCTGTACGATTCGATGAGTGCAGCACCTGCATTTTTAGGTCACGTCAAATACGGCGTGATTGCACTAGGCGACCGCACCTACCTGCAAACCTTCTGCTTTGGCGGCAAAAAATTTGACGAACGCTTGAAGGACTTGGGCGCACAGCGCGTCGGCGAAGTGTGGTGCCATGATGCTAGTTCAGGGACGATGCCAGAAGAAGAAGGAACGGTGTGGTGTCGGCAGTGGCTAACAGACGCGCTGCAGGGCACAGCGACCGCCTGAGATGATTAAAAAAGTCCTTTTTGAGTATCAAATAGGCCTGTAGCCCAATCAGTACGGGCGTGAGCAGCTATAAAAATAATAGTGATTTAAACAATCACTGAAGATAATAATGAACCTGAGCACCGCAGACCATCGCGCCCAACCGCCGCAGATCACCATACCGCGCCGCTACAACGCCGCGCATGACTTGCTGGCGCGTAACGCCGCCTGGCCTGACAAAACCGCGTTCATCAATGCCGTCAGCGGCGACAAGCTCAGCTACGGCGAGCTTGTCCGCCAGTCGCACCAGTTCGCCAGCGCTCTGCGCGCGCAAGGCTTTGCGCCCGAAAGCCGCGTGCTGATTGCCATGCTGGACACACCGGACTGGCCGGTGGTGTTCCTCGGTTGCATTTTGGCGGGTGTGGTGCCAGTAGCGGCCAACACGCTGCTGACCACGGCTGATTTTGAATTCATGCTGCGTGATTCAAGAGCGCAAGGGCTGCTGGTCTCTGATGTGCTGCTGCCTGCTTTTGAACCGCTAATTGGCCATATCGACACACTGAAGACTGTCATTGTGGCGGGCGATCCAGAAACCAACGATCTATCCCTTAATTCACTGACAATTCAACCGCTAGCCCTTTTAATACGGGCGCAACCAGCTACTGAACTTGTAGCAGACACATGTGCGGACGATGCCTGTTTTTGGCTCTATTCCAGCGGGTCAACCGGCGCGCCCAAAGGCACGGTGCACCTGCACAGCCACCTGATCCAGACCGCCGAGCTCTACGGGCGCGGCGTGCTAGGCATTGCCCACTCAGACGTGGTTTATTCCGCCGCCAAGTTGTTTTTTGCCTACGGTTTGGGCAATGCGCTGACCTTCCCGATGGCAGTGGGTGCCACCACCGTGCTCCTGCCCGCCCGGCCCACGCCGTTAGATGTTTTCATCATCCTGAAAAACTTCAAACCGACGATTTTTTACGGCGTGCCCACACTGTACGCCGCCCTGCTGGCCGACCCGGCACGGCCCGCCAAAGCCGACGTCGCCCTGCGCCTGTGCACCAGCGCGGGCGAGGCGCTGCCGGCCGAGATTGGCAGGCAATTTACCGACGCTTACGGTGTGGAAATTCTGGACGGCATTGGCTCGACAGAAATGCTGCACATCTTTTTAAGCAACCGGCCCGGCGCCGTACGCTACGGCACGACTGGCCAGGCTGTGCCCGGCTACGCCCTGCGTATTGTGGGAGACGACGGCAACGACTGCGCAGTGGGCGACATTGGCGAACTGCACATCAGCGGCCCGACGTCGGCCATCATGTACTGGAATAGCCGCGCCAAAACCAAGGCCACTTTTGCGGGCGACTGGACCAAAAGCGGCGACAAATACACGCTAAGCGCAGACGGCTACTACACCTACGGCGGGCGCAGTGACGACATGTTGAAGGTTGGCGGTATCTACGTGTCGCCATTTGAAGTTGAAGCCTGTTTGATGACGCACCCAGCAGTCTTTGAAGTTGCCGTGATTGGCGTGCAAGACGCTGACGAGCTGGTCAAACCCAAGGCGTTCGTGGTGCTTAAAGCTGGTCAAAACGCGACAACTGACGAGCTGAAGCTGCATGTCAAGCAGCACCTGGCGCCCTACAAATACCCGCGATGGTTTGAGTTTGTAGCTGAGCTGCCGAAGACGGCCACCGGCAAAATTCAACGCTTTAAGTTGCGTCAGTTGTAACTTTGAAACAAATCCTCTTCACAGTATTTCCACAGAATTTCCACACAATTTTTACAATATCTTCACCCCATATTTTAAGTCTAAACAATTCAATCTTAAAGCTCGGGTTTCACACTAGACCTAGCACAGCGCCACGCGCTTAACATTCAATCGGTATTTTTTGCCCATTTTCGTCTCAGTCCAGGAGTTAACCATGACCTCTCGCCGCCTCGTTTTGACCCGCAGTGCCGCCATCTTTGGCAGCGCATCCACAGGCTTGTTGCTGCCTGAAATCGTGCGTGCGCAGGCGGCCAAGGTTCGTGTTGGTTTCATGCTGCCGTACACCGGCACCTTCGCCCAGCTGGGTGTGGCGATTGAAAACGGCTTTCGCATGGCCATCAATGAGCAGGGGGGCAAACTGGGTGGCCGCGAGATTGAATACTTCAAGGTAGATGATGAATCCGAGCCCTCCAAAGGCATTGAAAACGCCAATAAGCTGGTGCAGCGCGACAAGGTTGATGTGATTGTGGGCACCGTGCATTCGGGTGTGCAAATGGGCATTCAAAAAGTCGCGCGCGACACCGGCGTGCTGAGCCTGATCCCCAACGCAGGCGTGCACGCGGCCACGCGCGGCCTGTGCGCACCCAACGTATACCGCACGAGCTTCAGCAACTCGCAGCCAACCCGCGCGCTGGGCAAGGTCATGATGGACAAAGGCCACAAAAAGACCGTCTGGATCACCTGGAAGTACGCCGCTGGCGATGAGGCTTTTGAAGGCTTCAAAGAAGGCTACACGGCAGCCGGCGGCACGATTGTCAAAGAGCTGGGCCTGCCGTTTCCGCAAGTTGAGTTTCAGGCGCTGCTGACTGAAATCGCAGCCCTCAAGCCCGACGCCGTGGCCTGCTTTTTTGCAGGCGGCGGCGCGGCCAAGTTTATTCGCGACTATGCCGCTGCGGGCCTGAAAGGCAAAATCCCGCTTTACGGCTCCGGCTTTTTGACCGAAGGCGTTCTGGACGCTGCAGGCCCAGCGGCTGACGGCATCATCACCACCATGCATTACAGCGACTCGCTGGACACACCACGCAACAAGAAATTTCGCCTCGACTACGCCAAAGCCTTCAAGGCCCTGCCCGACGTGTACGCAGTGCAGGGCTACGACACCGGCCTGCTGCTGGTGCAAGGGGCCAACGCCGTCAAGGGCGACCTGGCCAACAAGCCAGCGCTGTACAAGTCGATGGAAGGCGCAGTGATTGACAGCCCGCGCGGCAAGTGGACGATGAGCGCGTCACACAACCCAGTGCAAGACATCTACATTCGTCAAGTTGACAACAAGGAAAACAAGGTGATAGGGGTAGCGGCCAAAGCGCTGGCGGATTCAGGCGCTGGCTGCAAGATGGCATGACCGTTACAACATACCTTCTGTACCTCGCCGCCATCGCGCTGCTGATCCTTACCCCCGGCCCAACCATGCTGATGTGCATGACCAACGCACTGAATCATGGCCCGCGCAGGGCCATGATGTCGGTAGCGGGCAGCGTCAGCGCCGTGCTGTGCGTGATGTTGCTGTCGGCGATGGGCCTGGGCGCACTGCTGGCGGCTTCTGAAACTGCGTTCACAGCGGCAAAAGTGGCGGGTGCCGCGTATCTGATTTATCTGGGCGTCAAGACCTTTCGCAGCGACGCCGCTGTTTTTGATGCCTCAGCGACGGCCGCGCCCGACGCGCGGCAACGTTCTTTCTTTTTGCGTGGCTTTTTGGTTGGTGCCAGCAACCCGAAAGCGGTGCTTTTCTTTGCCGCTTTCTTTCCGCAGTTCCTGAACCCGGCCGCGCCCTTCGCGCCGCAATTTGCCATCCTTGCGCTGACCTTCGTAGCATTTGAGTTCACGGTGCTGACCGCCTGTGCTCTAGGCGTTTCGCGTATTGCCCCGATGCTGCGTTCCAGCCGGGTGGTGCGGTGGTTTAACCGTGTTTCAGGCGGGTTGTTTACCCTGATGGGCGGCCTCGTGCTGCTAACACGTCGACACGCCTGACGCCGCATGGATGTTGCGAATTTTTTGATCCAGCTGCTCAACGGCGTGCAGTACGGCCTGCTGCTGTTCATGCTGGCTGCGGGCCTGACGCTGATCTTCGGCATCATGGGCGTGGTGAATCTGGCGCATGGCAGTTTTTACATGCTGGGCGCTTATCTGGCGTGGTCACTCAGCGCTGCTTTTGGTAGCTTGACGCTGGCTATTTTGGTGGGCGCTGTGCTCGCCGTTGCGTTTGGGCTGGCGCTCGAATGGTTGCTGTTCAGGCACTTTTACAAACGTGATCACCTCGACCAGGTGCTGCTGACGTTTGGTCTGATTTATATTTTTGAAGAACTGCGCTCTATGATTTGGGGCGACGACGTGCATGGCGTGGCGATTCCTGCGCTGCTCAGCGCGTCCATTCCGCTGACTGAAAACTTGTCTTACCCGGTTTATCGCCTGTTCATGTCAGGGGTTTGCATTGCCTTGGCGATTGGCCTGTATTTGCTTATTTCCAAAACGCGCCTGGGCATGAAAATCCGCGCAGGTGCTTTTAACCGTGACATGGCCGAGTCACTCGGCATCAATATCAAACTGATTCACACAACTGTATTTGGGCTGGGCGTTGGCCTGGCGGCAATCGCAGGCATGATCGCCGCGCCGATCGCCAGCGTGTACCCCAACATGGGCTCGCAGGTGCTCATCACGTGCTTTGTGGTGGTAGTGATTGGCGGCGTTGGCTCAGTTCGCGGTGCTCTGATTGCCGCGCTGCTGGTGGGCTTGGTCGACACGTTCGGCAAGGTGTTGTTGCCGAACGTGTCTGGCATGCTCGTTTATATGTTGATGGCAGCGGTACTGCTGTTTAAGCCTGAAGGCTTGTTTAAACAATGACTAGATTGCCCCCACGCTTGTCACTGCGTGTACTACGCTGCCCCCCGCGGGGACTAATTTTTCTTGGGGCGGTCCGTCGAAAAATTGTTGTACCTTCTAAGCTGACCATTCCATGATTCAGGCGAATCTGGAAGTTCTGCCCGTCAGCATTAAGCTCGTGTTGGGCGTGGGCTTGGTCGCCCTGCTCGCCTTCCCCTTCGTCGGCACACCGTTTTATACCGAGATGGTCACGCGCATGATGATCATGGCGATTTTTGCCATGAGCCTGGACTTGCTGCAAGGTGTGACGGGGTTAGTGTCCCTCGGCCACGCGGCTTACTTTGGGCTGGCGGGCTATGCGCTGGCTTTTTTAACCCCGCAGGCAGAGGCGGTGAGTTTATGGTGGACGATGCCCGCAGCAGTTTTAGCATCAGGTCTGGCCGCGCTCGTCATTGGTTTTTTTGTCGTTCGCACGCACGGCATCTACTTCATCATGGTCACCATGGCGTTTGCGCAAATGGTGTATTTCCTCTTTTTTGACAACAAGGTGTTGGGCGGATCTGACGGGCTGTACATCAACTTCAAGCCCAGCACCGCCATCATGGGTTGGCCAACTTCCGCTTCATGGTTTGATTTGGACAACAAACGCACGCTGTACTTCTTCACATTGGCTGCATTGCTGGTCACCTATGCGTTTTTACGCCGCCTGCTGTTCAGCCCGTTTGGTCGCACGCTCAGGGGTATCCGCGTCAACGAGCACCGTATGCGTGCCATGGGCTACGGCGTGTTCGGCTACAAGCTGGCGGCATTTACCGTAGCCGGTGCGCTGGCTGGGCTGGCGGGTTATTTATGGGGGGCGCAAACCGGTTATATCAACCCGGAGCTGATGGGTTTTCACATGAGTGCACACGCTTGCCTGATGGTGATTATGGGCGGTATGGGCAACTTTGCAGGTGCGATTGTGGGCGCGTTTGCGTTTGAATATTTGCTGCATGTGTTCAAAGACTTGCCAACCGTCGGTACCGTCAATTTAGGCAAACACTGGCAGCTGTGGATCGGCCTTTTCATTGTGCTTTTGGTCACGTTTGCGCCGCGCGGTATTTTGGGTTTGGCTGAAAAGTTCTTGAAGCGTAGAACGGAAAAAGGGGCTTCTCATGAATGAAGTCCTGCTTTCAGCGCGGAGCTTGACCAAACGCTTTGGCGGGCTGGCAGCCGTTAATGACGTGTCGATTGACCTGCTGCGCAACCATATCCACGCGGTCATTGGCCCAAACGGTGCGGGCAAGTCGACGCTGACCAATTTGCTGTCAGGAGACTTACCGCCCACATCTGGAACGATTGCAATCGGCGACATGAACGTCACGGGCTGGACGCCCGAGAAAATTTCGCGCCAGGGCCTGGGCCGCAGCTACCAAAAGACCAATATCTTTTTGCCCTTCAGCGTATGGGACAACGTGCATCTGGCCGCGCAATCACGTGCCCCCCAGGCCCACAAGTGGTTGACCAACGCTTCTAATTTCATAGCTGCTCGCGCCCGTACTGAAACGGCTATCGAGCTTTGTGGCCTGCAAAAGCGGGTGAAAAGCATTGCAGGCACCATCAGCCACGGCGAGCAGCGCCAGCTAGAAATTGCCATGACCCTGGCCACCGAACCGCAGGTGATCTTGCTCGACGAACCGCTGGCCGGCATGGGCCACGAGGAGTCGCTGCGGATGATCGAACTGCTGCGCGGCCTGGTGGCGTCGCACGCCATCCTGCTGGTGGAGCACGACATGGACGCGGTCTTCTCCATCGCCAACATGGTGACGGTGATGGTGAACGGCCGTGTGCTGATGACCGGGACGCCCGAGCAAGTGCGTGCAAGCCAGGAAGTACAGGAAGCCTATTTGGGCAGCGAGGAAACGCATCATGGCTGAAGCCGCATTGAATGCCACCGGCCTGCATTCCTTCTACGGAGACAGCCACATCCTGCACGGCGTGGACTTCACGCTGGCACCGGGCGAGGCCGTCGGCCTGATGGGCCGCAACGGCATGGGCAAGTCGACGCTGTTGAAGTCGCTGGTGAACGTGGTTACCCCGCGACAGGGCGAGGTGTCCGTCTCCGGCCGCTCCACGCGTAACATGAAAATCCACGAAGTTGCGCATCTCGGGATTGCCTATGTACCTGAAGGACGCGGCATTTTCCCGAACCTGTCGGTGCG
>JANYED010000361.1 GCA_025363315.1 Polaromonas sp. | reverse complement strand
CCAGCCGTGAAGTAAGCGCAATTTTTCGCAAATTTTCACTGGGCGTAGTAACGGCTCGCGATGAATGGGTTTACGCCTTTGATCCAACTCACTTAGAGAAAAAAGTACATTTTCTGATTGACGAATACAACTCCGAGCGTTTGCGACTGACTGGCAAATTGCGGACTCGCGCTGGATTGGAAGACCGCATTGACTACCGAATCAAATGGTCGCGCGCTGTGAAAAATGACCTGAGTAAGTCTGTTGAGTATCGCTATGACTCAAAGCGGATTAGTTCTTCGCTCTATCGACCTTTTGTCAAGCAAAGTTTGTACTTCAGTAAAAAACTGAACGAAATGACTTACCAGCTAGACGCGCTGTATCCCGATAAGGTTTCCCCAAACCAATATATATCGATCGTTGCGGGAAGTCGTCTGGAATTTGCGGCGCTGGCTGGTGATGCAATTCCCAACTACGCGATCTATTCACTTGATCCTGCCCAGTGCTTGCCGCTTTATAGATATGAACATGGCCAACGTGTCGACAACATCACCGACTGGGCACTCAAACAATTCGCTACCCATTACGCCGCTGAAACCAGCAAAAGCAAACCCAAGCGAAAGATTACGAAGGAAGCCATTTTCCACTATTGCTATGCGGTGCTACACGACCCGGTATACCGCGAAAAATACGCGCAAAACCTCAAACGCGAGTTTCCGCGTATCCCTTTCTACGCCGACTTTTGGCAGTGGGCCGCTTGGGGTGAGGCGCTGATGGCGCTGCACATTGGCTATGAATCAGTCAAACCGTTTGACCTGAGCCGCACAGACGAGCCAGATGCCAAAGTTCGCGCGGTGGGCTTGAACCCCAAGGTCATTCTGCGCTCAGATATGAAAGCTGGGACTGTTGTGTTGGACAGTGAAACCACGTTGCGCGGCATCCCGGCGCAGGCGTGGCACTACAAACTGGGCAACCGCTGCGCCATTGACTGGGTACTTGACCAGTACAAAGAAAAAAAGCCAAAAGACCCAACCATCCGCGAAAAATTTAATACTTACCGTTTCGCTGATTACAAAGAAAAAGTCATTGATTTGCTGATGAGAGTTACAACTGTGAGCGTAGAAACATGCAAAGTCGTAGAGGCGATGAAAGCCAGCAAGCGTTAGTGACGTAGTCGGCTGCCAGTCCAACGTACGCATGTCAGTATTTTTGAACATTTTCGGGCTGTAGTCTTATCACACGCCAATCCGGAAAAGTTAAAAAAATCCATATAAATCAACAACCTACTATCACATGGCAGGAAAACACTGGATAGCAGCAGCGCTAAATTGTCTGGAGCAAAGTCTTTACCCCGTACCGCACGAGGTAAACGAGTTGGACTGGAAGGCGAGCCTTTCAACTCACAAAGACAGGCTGGCAGAGCATTTGATGGCTTTCGCTAATCATGCGAGTGGCGGCAGTCTTGTTTTTGGTGTGGCGGATTCGGGCGAACTTGTGGGCGTAAACCAAAGTGAAGTGGCTCAAACAGTCAACACTCTGGCTAATCTTGGTCGTGATGCGGTGGAGCCGCCACTGGCTCTAGACCATGCCGTGGTGGACTTCAACGGTGTTGCGCTGTTGCTGGTGCACATTCCAGAACAGGCCGTTAAACCAGCTCATCGGCGCGGCAAAACGATTGAGGAGTCATGGGTACGGTCGGGCGGCACAACTCGAAAGGCTTCCCGTCAGGAGGTTGGTGCATTGATGCTCAATAGCGCTACGCCGCAGTGGGAGGAGTTACGTGCCTCGCCACTGTTGGAGCTGGACGACGTTTTGGCCAAGCTGGACGTCGCCACCATTGCCAAGCTGTTAGAGCGCCCACTGCCAAGCGAATCGACTGACCTCGCGCCATGGTTACTTGCCGAGGGACTAGCTGTAGCTGATGGACGCGGGTTTTACATCACCAACCTCGGTGCCGTAGCCTCGGCGCGCAAGCTCGATGACTTTGCAGCGCTGGAGCGAAAACGGATACGCGTCATTCGTTATCGCGGCACAAACAAAGTAAACACAATTGACGAGCTGCCAGGCAACAGAGGTTATGCGGTGGGTTTTGAGGGCCTGATCGGCTACCTGAAGCGTGCATTGCCCCATTCTGAGGTGATAGAACAATCGCTTCGCACCCAGGTGAGCGTTTACCCAGAAATTGCGCTCAGAGAGCTGATTGCTAACGCACTCATCCACCAGGATTTCACGGTTACAGGTGCCGGGCCCATGGTTGAAATTTATGACGACCGAATTGAAGTGACCAATCCTGGCACTTTGCTGCCCGGCAAGCGCCCTGATCGGTTGATTGGAACGACACCTGAATCTCGCAACGAAAAGCTCGCTCGCTCATTTCGCCACTACCGCATATGCGAAGAGCGGGGAACTGGGTTCCAAAAGGTGGTCGGCGCAATTGAGTTGTTTGGGCTGCCGCCATTGGTTTTTACGTTGCAAGAAAACGCATTTCGCGTCACGTTGTACGCGCCACGCAAGTTTACTCAAATGTCACAGACCGAGCGCATTGAAGCTTGCTATCAACACGCTACATTGCAATATTATTCAAGCGGAACACTGACCAACACTACGTTGCGCGCGCGATTCAAATTGCATGAAAAGCACCGTAGCCAGGTTACAAATTTAATTGGTGATGCTGTGCAGGCTGGCCGCATCAAACGCAAAGACGAGGGAAGTGGGAACAAGTTCGCGGAGTATTTGCCTTACTGGTCTTAAACACCTGGCGACTTGCTGGACTTTGTTATCACGTCTCTTCCGCAGGCTGGCATTCTCCCAATGCAATCGACAACTGCTGTTTAACTTAAATTACTTTCTATATAAAAATCTGGAGCGGTCAAATTTTTATCCCACCGGCCGACGCCGACGCCATTCCCACTGACGGTACTTCCCCCGACCCTCAAGCCGTTGAAAAAGAGTTACGCCACGTGCGTGCCCTCATGCAACTTGAGCAAAAGGAAGACGCGGCGCAGTTCAAGCTCAAAAATGCCAAGGCCAGCATTCAGGAGCGGCAGCGGCGTGGCTTGACTTGGTACCCCATCACCATCACCCAGCAAGACATAGGATTTGGCGGCAAAGTGGTGTTGGAGCTGGAGCGCCCTGCTAATCAGCAGGGCCTGCACTTGTTTCAGGTGGGCAAGAATGCTTCGCTGTTCAGCAACGCGCCGGGTCACTTGAATGCGGCTGGCGATATGCCTGCGCTTAATGGTGTGATTACCGAAGTAAGGCGCAACAAGCTGCTGCTGACAACTACCAAGGAAGAGCTTCCCGACTGGGTACTTGGCGGTGGCAAGCTGGGCATCGATTTAACCTTCGACGAGGTGAGCTACCGCGAGATGGAGAACGCGCTGAGCGAAGTGTTGCGCGCCCATGGCAACCGGTTAGCCGAGCTGCGTGACGTGCTGCTGGGCGCACGGCAGGCGAGCTTTCGGGCTGACAAAGCTGACGATCTGTTTTACCCAAGCCCGCTGAACGACTCACAACTGGCGGCCGTGCGCCACGTGATCACGGCCGAGGACGTGGCCATCATTCACGGCCCGCCAGGCACTGGCAAAACCACCACGCTGGTGCAGGCTATTTTGGAAACCATTCGGCGCGAGCGGCGCGTGTTGGTGTGCGCACCGTCAAACACGGCTGTCGACCTGCTGACTGAAAAGCTGGCCGAGCGCGGTGTCAACGTCATCCGCATGGGCAACCCCAGCCGTGTGTCTGACCTGCTGCTGCAGCACACGCTGGATGCACGCGTGATGGCCCATGCGAGCTACGCCAAGATGCGCGCGATGCGCGAGACCGCCGCGCAGCACCGCAACACTGCCAGCCAAAGTGCCGACGTGCATGCCCGCCAATTTGGCTTTGAAGGGCGGGAACACCGCCGGCAGCTGCGGGACGAAGCGCGAACGCTTTCGCAAGCAGCCGATGATTTGGAGCGCTTTATAACGGACGACGTGCTCGAGTCGGTGCAGGTCATCACCAGCACGATGGTGGGCGCCAGCAACCGCAACATTCGCTACCTTGATTTTGGGACTGTCTATATCGACGAAGCAGCCCAGGCCCTTG
>JANYED010000321.1 GCA_025363315.1 Polaromonas sp. | reverse complement strand
GCCGCCCGTGGGGATGCGCAGGCAAATGCACGGCACCTGCCCAAACGGGTCAGCGTTATAAGGCCGCCCCACAGCCTCGCCAAAAGCCATGGCCGCGCCTTTCAGCTGGGCTGAGCGGGCAAAGGCCCGCAGCGCGTCTAGCGCGGCTTGCTGGTACGACTTGAGGGTGAGGGTGGTCATGGGCTGAAAAGGTAAGTCAGGAGTTTTAAGCGACAATTATGCTGTCCTGTCAACGCGCGTCCCACACCAGGCAATCAGAGCCAAAATGTCGTGTGCGGTGCCGGGGCAAGTGTCTTGCACACCTTGATACTTTATTGAAACGCTAACCAGAGGCTCGCGAGCTATGGACAACCACACGCTAGACCTGTTTCATTTTCAGCCTGAAGAACCCAACTTTGAAGCGCTAGCCAAAGAAAATGGCTTCACTTACTGGTTGAAGTCCAGCCTGGCCACGAGCCTGGGTTATGAAGACGGCAAAAGCCTGGAAAAAGCGATCAACAAGGCTATAACAGTCTGTTTGACCCTCAATATTCCTGTCATTGAAAATTTTGTACAGGTTGACGGTAGCGCTGAGAAAAACGACTTCAAACTCTCACGCTTCGCCTGCTACCTGACGGTGATGAATGCTGACGTCCGCAATCCGCTGGTTGCACGGGCGCAGGCCTACTTTGCGGGATTGGCTGAAGCATTTGCCGAATACTCAAAAGCTGAATCTGTTGAACGGGTGCTGATTCGCGGAGAGATATCAGAGCGCGAAGGCACCTTAAGTTCAACTGCCAAGACCCACGGTGTTGAAAACTATGCGTTTTTTCAGAACGCCGGGTATCGAGGTATGTACAACATGAACCTCACAAAATTAAAGAGTCATAAGGGCTTGGGTACGCAAACCAAGGGCACTCTGCTCGACTTCATGGGCAAAGAGGAGCTGGCGGCAAACCTGTTTCGCATCACTCAGACTGAAGCCAAAATCCGCAACGACAAGATTCGCGGACAGCCCAATCTGGAGCGCACAGCTGAAGGCGTTGGGCGCGATGTGCGCAACGCCATGATCAAAATCAGCGGCCAAAAGCCTGAAGAGCTCAAGTTAGAGACCAGCAGCATCCCTGATCTCAAAAAGGGGCTCAAGCTGACGCACAAAGAGCTTAAAAAAATTGATCAAAAACCTTCAGTCAAGAAGAAGTAAAGCGAAGTTGCCGGGTTGTCACCGCCCCCGCACGTCATACGGAATGTGCTTAAACGTCACATTCGCCTGCTTTAAGCGCTCTGCGCCAAGGCGGCAGGCTTCGCCGTAGACGAGTAGTGGGGCTTCTGGCTCTGGCGTAGTGGCGTGCAGGGCTAGCAGGGCTGCCAGCACTTCTCGGGTTAGTACGTTGCCGCTGGCGGGGCGTTTGTCGCCGAGTATGCCGTTGTAGAGCAAATAACAGGCAAATTTAGGCGTTTTTAGGTGTTCAATCGTGCTTTTGCCCAATGAATCTGTGCGCGAGCAGCTATTAATTTCATATTGCGTGCCCAGGTAAGGCGTACCTGCCTTGGCGGCTTGGGCATCAAACGATGCGCCGGTTTCTTGCTGCCACACAAAGGCGGCCAGTGTGGCAAAGCGCACGGCCGGGTTGATGCGGCCTGCCTCGTCAAACACCGCGTCGCCCAGCCGCATAAACCTGAAGCCGCCGCCTGCCCACTCGCCGCCATCAGCGGCGACTCCCCAACCGACGGCTTTGCTGATGCCGCCTTGCTCACCGTCAATGACTTTTTGCAGGCGCGGCAGGCAGTGGGTGGCGGCGTGGTCGCCCATTTCTATGCCGATCCAGCGGCGGCGCATTTTGTGGGCGACGGCGGCGGTGGTGCCGCTGCCGAGGAAGGAGTCTAGGACTAGGTCGTTTTCGTTGGTGGAAAGCTCGATGATTCGTTGTAATAAGCGCTCTGGCTTCGGTGTTGAGAAAGTTGACTGCTTATCAAAACTCTGTGCCTCTAGCTTGGCTTCGTGGTTATGTCCGACCTCTTCGTTTGACCAAAAGGTTGATGGTGGACGGTCTGCAGCTTCGTTGAGAAATTGTTTGACGTAAATTTCCCATACGCCTTTGACGTTTACGAATTCTGTTTGAGCTTTGTCTTTGTCATACGTTTCCGACATCCAGCGCCAACGACCTTCTGTGCCGTCGGGTTTAACTGGGTAAATATCGCTACCGTCTGGAGCTGTAATCGGATACCACATTGACGGGCGGTCTGTTCGTAGCGATTCAGAACCTTCCTTCCTCAATGAGCGTCGCCGATAAGGCTGCCCAGTGCTTTCGTCAACAAACTTGAACTGCGTGGCATTTTGACTTTTTGCAAGTCGCCCGACCGTAAAACTTTTGCTCTTTGCGAAGCACAGCAGGTGGTCGTGGTCGTTGCTAAAACCAACGGCATCCATGCGCTCGCTGTAGACCTTTTGCCACAACGCATTCGCCACAAAATTCCCCCGCCCAAACACCTCATCCATCAGCACCTTGAGGTAATGGCCTTCGTTGTCGTCAATCGTCACCCAAATGCTGCCGTCGTCCCTCAGCAGCTCACGCAGCAGTTGCAGGCGCGGCAGCATCATGCTGAGCCACTGGGCGTGCTCTAAGTTGTCGTCGTAATGCTCAAACGCGCTTTTGGTGTTGTAGGGCGGGTCAATAAAAATGCATTTGACTTGGCCACGGTTGAAGGGGAGCAGGGCTTTGAGGGCTTCTAGGTTGTCGCCTTGGATAAGAAGGTTGTCCTTTTGCTTAGTTGCATCTCCATGGCTAGAGACTTGGTCGAGCAGCCGGTACGGCACGCGGGCTGATGTGGTGAAGGCGCTTTGGCGATTTAGCCAGTCGAGGGTGGGCATGATTTGCGTTTAATTCTGAGCGATTTGATAGCGCTCTTTGAGCTGGGTCAATGGACTGGCCCACGCAATCCTTTCCTCATTTTGTAGGGCACCCACCACGATGCCGGGGTGAATATCAATCTCTTTCGCGAACTTGCGTATAGCAGCGCCAGTCAGCTCAATTTGATTAAGACGTTTGCGCGCGGCTGAGGGGATAAGCACCTCAGCGGCAAACTGGTCAGCTTCTTTTTCTTCTTTACTCTCCAATGCCGAGCCCGAACTGGCATCGTCCAAGAAAACGGCCTTTTTTGGGTGCTTAAGAATGTGAGCAAGCTCGTGAAAGAAACTGAACCAGAAAACGTCGTTCCACTTGCCTCGTAGCGACATTTGAATTAGCGGACGGTCACCCAGCCACCGAGCAACGCCGCTGACATAGGTACGCGGAAATGGCGGCACGAAAGCCAAAACAACGCCTGCATCGGCGCATCCCTTTTGCAACCCCGTGCTTATTGCTAAGGCTGACAAATTGCTCAGTGCGCGAAAACCAGAAATGCTCGCATGCAATTTTTCTGCGCTGAAGGCTGGCACATTGGCTTTTAATGCCTGAAGCTCACCTAAACGAAGCCAAGCAGTGATTGCTGCGTTGTCGGTTTGCTTCTCGGGGTTGGCTCGCCGGAAGGCCGCTTGTATGCGGTCGTACTGGCCGTGCCACCCTTCGGGTGATGCCACACCAAAAAACCGCAAAGCAGGCTCGACCAGCGATGCCTTGAAGGTGGTCGTCAGGTTGCCTTTGGGTAAATGACCTGACTCCTGCAATTGTTTCAGGGGAAGTCTGTTAAGCCAGTCAAGCCGATCAACGGCCCGACCGGCATCACGCTGGCGCGCGAGGAATTCGCGGTAACGCGCTTCACGAGCCAGCCAAAAATGTGCGGGCGTGCCCAACACCCGCTCCAGCTCAAGGGCGGTGTCTTCGGTGATTTCTTTGTTGCCCAGCACCATTTCGTTGACGGCGTTCAGGGGCCGGCCCATGCGGCGGGCCAGTTCGGTCTGGGTTATTTCGCGTTCTTCAATCAGCTCGGCCAGCGTTGTGCCGGGGGGCGATACGGTTTGCGGGCGGTAGCTTAAATTTGTCTCAGACATGGTAATCCGCCATTTCAAAAATGTAGATGTTGTCAATGGCGCGCCAGTCAAGGCCGCCGTCAGGTTTGGTCGGTGGCGGTTGCTTTTGCGGTTTCACCATCAGCCGTAGCCCGCCTTGTAGTCGCGTCGAAAACTGCCCGGCGCGGTCGTTTTTGAGTTCTTCCCAGTGGCCTGGCATGTTACGCATGTCGTCCATGGACTGTGCAGCGTCGAGGTCGTCTAACCTGGACTGGAGCTTCTTGGCGTTTCCAGGACCATATTTTTTGGCAACTTTCTTTGAGTCCTCAAAGAAGTCCTTGTCTTTAACGCTGAGAAAGTCGATTTTCAAATTGTTATCCACCCTTGGGATGGATGATTATATAGAAATCGATTTGGCGCAAGCAAAATTCTTTTACAAAACCACTTTCACCATCGGGTGCGTGCTCAGGGTCCGGTATAGCTCGTCGAGTTGCTCCCGGCTGGTCGCGGTCACGGTCACGGTCACGCCCAGGTATTTGCCGCCGCTGCTTTCGCGCAGCTCAATGGTGGACGCATCAAACGCCGGGTCAAACTGGTGGGCGACGTGGGTGATGGCGGCGACCAGACCGTCCACCTTCAATCCCATGACCTTGATGGGGAACTGCGACGGGTATTCGATCAGGGAATCGCGCTTTGGGATGTCTGCGGCCCCATCGGGCAGGCCTGGCGTGGTCATGCTGCCACCGCTTGTTTGGCGTCTTGGTAAGCGGCGTACAGCCTGGCGTAAACCGGGCCGGGCACGCCAGTGCTCACTTTTACACCGTCTAGCAGCGTGACGGGCAGCACCTCTTTGGTGGCCGACGACAGCAGCAGCTCGTCAGCGCTAAGTACCTCGGCCCGGGTGATGCGGCGCAGCTCAAACGGGATGCCTGCGGCGCTGCACAGCTCTTCAAACAAGCCGTAGCGAATTCCTTCCAGCACCAGTTTGTCCTTGGGTGGGCCCAGCAGTTTGCCGCCTTGCACCACCCACACATTGCTGGCGGCGGCTTCGCTCAGGTAGTCGCCGCGAAACATCACTGTCTCCAGCGCGCCTTCATCGGCGCTGATCTGCCGCGAAAACACCGCGCCCAGCAGG
>JANYED010000313.1 GCA_025363315.1 Polaromonas sp. | reverse complement strand
TGGTTCAAACTGACCGACAACAAATGCGTCGCCACACAAAAGCGCAAGCCATCGTACTGACCATCTTTGTAGTCCGAATAATCAATGCCGCAAAGGTCAATCAGTTGCTCAAACTTGCAGCCTTCTGAGTCACGCAAAAGTATTGCGGAAGCCAGATAATCTCTAGCTGCAACCGTTACCGTGACTTCACAGAAAGCAATGTTGATGCTTTTAAGTTTGTCGCCCAAGGCAAGAGCGACGGCGTCGTTGATTTGCTGGGTATTTGCCGGGGAATTTGATGTGACGGCAAACATCAAGCCCTCGCGATCGTATTGGTGCGGCGAATTTTTTGCTGCAGTTGAATGATGCCGTACATCAGCGCTTCAGCTGTTGGTGGGCAACCCGGCACGTACACATCGACCGGCACAATGCGGTCGCAACCGCGCACGACTGAATAACTGTAATGGTAGTAACCGCCACCATTGGCGCATGACCCCATCGATAGCACCCAGCGCGGCTCAGACATTTGGTCATACACCTTTCGCAAGGCTGGGCCCATTTTGTTGCAGAGCGTGCCGGCCACAATCATCAAATCAGACTGGCGCGGGCTGGGGCGAAACAGCATGCCGAAACGATCCAGGTCATAGCGCGCTGCACCGGCGTGCATCATTTCAACCGCGCAGCAAGCCAGGCCAAACGTCATCGGCCAAAGCGAGCCAGTTTTGGCCCAGTTGACCACCGAGTCGTAGCTCGTAGTCATGAAACCCTCGTTAAAAACACCTTCGAGTGACATACAAAATACCTTTGTGGCGAGCGTCAAGAATCAAGACAAACCGATTGTCATTCCCAATCGAGAGCGCCCTTTTTCCACTCGTAAATAAACCCCACGACCAGAATTCCCAAAAACACCATGACCGACCAAAAGCCGATAGCTCCGATTTCCTTCAAAGCCACGGCCCACGGAAAGAGGAAAGCGATTTCCAGGTCAAAAAGAATGAACAAGATGGCGACCAGGTAATAGCGCACATCAAACTTCATGCGGGCATCTTCAAAAGCCTCAAAGCCGCACTCGTAAGGGGAGTTTTTTTCAGCGTCTGGCCGCACGGGCCCAAGCAAGCGGCCCAACACCTGTGGGACCACACCAACGCCGACACCAACCATAACGAACAACAAAACAGGAAGGTACTGATCAAGATTCATGGTGCGAATAACTGGTGAGGTTTACGAATGAAAGCCAGTTTGCGAATGATTTGCAGGATGTTTGGCTTGAGGGCGCAATTGCCGACAAGCCGATATCTGGTGCGGACGGCGAGACTCGAACTCGCACACCTTTCGGCACTACCCCCTCAAGATAGCGTGTCTACCAATTTCACCACGTCCGCGGTTTTTTATGTCTGGATGGCATGAGGAAACCAATTGGTTGTGGCTGTCCAAACACCCCTAGAGTTTACCCTGAATTTGCGTCGTTCCTCGAGGAACTCAGGCGCTTAAACCCGTTATTTCGTCGGGATTTGGGAAGCGCCCGACGCCGCTTTTGCTGCAGGTGCGGGCACCGCTGCCATGCCACTTGCCGGGATGGCGGTATTAGGGATCAACGCGACGCCCGATGCTGGCACAGCAGGCGCCGGTGCAACAACCGCAGCGCCTTCCAGAACACTGCTTCCGGTACGCGGTTGGGCATTGCCAAAATACGCGAGCAGAAGCGTACAGACAAAAAACACTGCTGCGAGAACACCCGTGCTTCGCGACAAAAAGTTGGCGCTGCCACTGGCACCGAACAGGCTGCCTGAGCCGCCGCTGCCGAAAGCTGCACCCATGTCCGCACCTTTGCCATGCTGCACGAGTACCAAGCCAATCATGCCAATAGCTGACAGCATTTGCACTGCGAGGACGATGGTCAATATCACGTTCATACTTATACACTCCTGATTTAGTAGCTGCTCGCGCCCGTATTTATTGGGCTGCGGCGATAATTGATAAGAAATCTGCGGCTTTGAGCGAAGCTCCGCCTATCAGGCCGCCGTCGATGTCGGCTTGCGACAAAAGACTGGCCGCATTGGCGGCGTTCATGCTGCCACCATACAAAATTTTGACTCTCGCTGGATGGTCGCTTGCAGCCTTTAGCTGAGCGCGCAAAACCGCGTGAACCGCTTGCGCCTCTTGCGGCGACGCGGTTTTGCCAGTGCCAATGGCCCAGACCGGTTCATACGCCACCACAATTTCGCTGATGCAGTGGCCGTTGGTGTGAATAACCGCTGCCAGTTGGCGTTTGACCACTTCTTCGGTGCGCCCTGCTTCACGCTCAGCCAGCGTTTCACCCACACAGACGATGGGCGTAATGCCCACAGCCAATGCAGCTCTGGCTTTGTCGGCCACCAGCGCATCGGTCTCACCGTGGTACTGGCGGCGTTCCGAGTGGCCGACGATGGCGTAGCGCGCGCCAAAGTCTTTCAACATTGCTGCGCTGACTTCACCTGTGTAAGCACCCGATGTTTGCGCCGACACATCTTGAGAGCCTAAATCAACGGCAGCAACCTTCAATGACTGAACCTGCGCCAAGTAAGGGGCTGGTACACAAACCGCGACATCACAGGCGGGTTTGACACCCAAGCCCTGAGCCAGCGCGGCAAGCAAAGCCTGGTTGGCAGCCAGACTGCCATTCATCTTCCAGTTGCCTGCGATCAGCTTGTTCATGCTTTACCCACCACAGACGCCCAGGTCAAAACAATCTTGCCGATGTGCTGGTTCGACTCCATCAGAGTATGTGCCCGGGCAGCTAGGCTGCCCGTTAATTCTTCGGGGTCAACAGCGGCAAAGGTGCTGTGAATCACAGGTTTGATCGCACCGCTTTCCAGCAGCGGCCAAACCTTGTCTTTCAACGCTTTGGCAACCGCCGTCTTGAATTCGAGCGAGCGCGGGCGCAGGGTTGAACCGGTGATTGTCAAACGCTTGCGCAGTACCAAACCGGCATTGAACTCGGCCTTGATGCCGCCCTGAACAGCGATGATAACCAGGCGGCCATCTTCTGCCATGCATTCGACTTCACGTGCAACATAGCTGCCTGCCACCATGTCCAGAATGACATTCACGCCCTTACCGTCCGTCAGCTTTTTGACTTCTTCAGCAAAATCAGTCGCTTTGTAATTGATAGCATGATCCGCCCCCAACGCAAGGCATGCAGTGCATTTTTCGTCGCTACCCGCCGTCACGATTACGGTTGCACCCATGGCTTTGGCAATCTGAATGGCCGTCACGCCAATGCCGCTAGAGCCGCCTTGGATCAGCAGCGTTTCGCCTTTGGCCAGGTAGGCCCGCTCGAAAACATTGCTCCATACGGTGAAGAACGTCTCGGGCAGCGATGCCGCTTCAATGTCAGTGAAACCTTTGGGCACAGGCAAGCATTGACCAACGGGCGCAACGCACAGTTCTGCATATCCGCCGCCCGCAACCAGCGCGCAAACGCGGTCGCCGACTTTAAAGCCGCTTGCGGCCATGGCCACCTCGTCGCCCGAGACTACAACGCCAGCAACCTCCAGCCCAGGAATGTCTGACGCACCAGGCGGAACCGGGTAGTTACCAGTCCGCTGCAATACATCAGGCCGGTTGATGCCTGATGCACTGACGCGAATCAGCAGCTCACCCACACCCGCACTAGGCGCAGGGCGTTCAGCCAATCGCAGCACCTCGGGGGCACCAAACGCGCTAATTTCAACAATTTTCATGCTTTTTTCGGTATCTTTTATGCCGCTAGCCCAATAGATACGGGCGCAAGCAGCTATAAAAACAATAGTAAGCCAGATTAACCGCGATCCTGATCTTGGGCAGGACGATCAAGCAAAGCCTTCATTGACAACTTGACGCGCCCCTTTTCGTCAGTTTCCATGACCTTGACTTTGACGATCTGGCCTTCTTTGAGGTAGTCCTGCACACGCTCGACACGCTCATGCGCGATCTGGCTGATGTGCAGCAAACCGTCTTTGCCTGGCAGCAAATTGATCAGTGCGCCGAAGTCCAGAATCTTGGTGACCGGGCCTTCGTAAATCTTGCCGATTTCGACTTCAGCGGTGATCTCTGCAATACGGCGCTTGGCCTCGTCTGCTTTGGCGCTGTCGTTCGACGCGATGGTGATGGTGCCGTCTTCCTCGATGTTGATCTGCGTGCCGGTTTCTTCGGTCAGCGCACGAATCACCGCGCCGCCCTTGCCAATCACGTCACGGATTTTCTCGGGGTTGATCTTCATCACGTACAGGCGCGGCGCGAAGTCAGAGACTTCGGTTTTGGCAGCGCCCATGGCTTCCTGCATCTTGCCGAGGATGTGCATGCGGGCTTCTTTGGCCTGAGCCAATGCAACTTGCATGATTTCTTTGGTGATGCCCTGGATTTTGATGTCCATTTGCAGCGCGGTAATACCGAATGTGGTGCCAGCAACCTTGAAGTCCATGTCGCCCAAATGATCCTCGTCACCCAGAATGTCGGTCAGCACGGCAAAGCGGTTGTCATCCTTGATCAAACCCATGGCGATACCGGCTACGTGGGCTTTCATCGGCACGCCTGCATCCATCAGGCTCAAGCAACCGCCGCAGACCGAAGCCATCGACGATGAACCGTTGGACTCAGTGATTTCTGACACCACACGCATGGTGTACGGAAACTCTTCTTTGCTTGGCAGCACAGCAATCAGCGCACGCTTGGCCAGACGCCCGTGGCCAATCTCGCGACGCTTCGGTGAGCCGACACGACCGGTTTCGCCCGTGGCGAATGGAGGCATGTTGTAGTGCAGCATGAAGCGGTCTTCATAGTCACCGCTCAGTGCATCAATACGCTGCGCATCGCGCTCGGTACCCAGCGTGGTCACGACCAGCGCCTGAGTTTCGCCACGTGTGAACAGGGCTGAGCCGTGGGTGCGCGGCAGCACAGAGTTACGAATTTCAATCGCACGAACCGTGCGCGTGTCACGGCCATCGATACGCGGCTCGCCAGCCAAAATTTGGCTGCGAACGATTTTTGCTTCGATGTCAAACAACATGCCTTCAACCGCGACGTGGTCAAACGCCACGCCGTCAGCTTTCAGTGCGGCCATGACTTCAGCGGTCACGTCGCGGCAAGCGTGGGTGCGGGCTTGCTTGGCGCGGATTTGGTAGGCGGCTTGCAGCTTGGCTTGGGCCAACGCGCCGACTTTGGCGATCAGTGGCTCGTCTTTGGCTGGGGCCTTCCAGTCCCAAACCGGCTTGCCTGCGTCACGCACCAGGTCGTGAATTGCGTTTATAGCGATATTGCCTTGCTCGTGGCCGTAAACGATGGCGGCCAACATGATTTCTTCTGACAACTGGCTGGCTTCAGACTCGACCATCAGCACAGCAGCTTCAGTACCCGCCACCACCAAGTCCATTTTTGAATCTTTTAGCTGGGTTTTGCCGGGGTTCAGCACGTACTGGCCGTCAACATACGCCACGCGAGCCGCGCCGATGGGGCCGTTGAATGGAATGCCAGAAATCGCCAGCGCAGCACTGGATGCGATCAGCGCGGGAATGTCGCCTTCAACTTCAGGGTTGAGTGATAACACGTGAATCACGACCTGCACTTCGTTGAAAAAACCTTCAGGAAACAGCGGGCGAATTGGGCGGTCGATGAGGCGTGATGTGAGGGTTTCAAATTCGCTCGGGCGGCCTTCGCGCTTGAAAAAGCTGCCGGGGATGCGGCCAGCAGCGTAGGTTTTCTCTAAATAATCAACCGTCAGCGGGAAGAAGTCTTGACCAGGCTTGGCGTCTTTTTTAGCGACAACCGTGGCCAGCACCACCGTGCCGTCCATGTCCAGCTTGACTGCGCCGCCGGATTGGCGAGCGATTTCGCCAGTTTCCATCGTGACCGTATGCTGGCCCCACTGGAAGGTTTTGGTAACTTTGTTAAAAATACTCATGAGATTTCTCCGTCAGTTTTAAGCACTTAAGCCAGTGCAAAAGGCCAGGAGTAAAAGCTATCTGGGCACAATGCCATTCCAGAAAATCCTTGTTTTTTCAACAGCGAATCTTGTGGAATGACACAGCTCGTGCCGATTTAGCCGTCGTCCTGAATGTTTTAAAGTAAAAAACGCCTGAGCTAGGTGACTAACTCAGGCGTTTTCAATGAATTTATGAATTACTTGCGCAGGCCAAGCTTGGCGATTAGCGCGACATAGCGGGCAGCGTCTTTGGACTTCAGATAATCCAGCAACTTGCGGCGGCGGCTGACCATGCGCAGCAAACCGCGGCGACCGTGGTGATCCTTGGCGTGGGTTTTGAAGTGGGGCATCAACTCGTTGATGCGGCCAGTCAGCAAGCCGACTTGGACTTCTGGGCTGCCCGTATCGCCAGGAGCACGTGCGTTGGACTGAACAATATCAGCCTTGATTGATTTTGCGATCATAAAAATTTCTCCGCACCTGAGTGCAACTTGCGAGCGACACAGCTTTTTCGAATCAGGAAGCAGCCGTTGTCGTCGTGGATCACCGGGCGGGATGCCCAGCGAAGCTCTCAATTATAGCCCAAGCCAACGTTTGAGGCGCTGCACTCCCTGCTCCAGGCGGCCTAGATCCTGGCTGGCAAAGCACCAGCGCAGCCAGCCTTGGGCGTCGGCACTCGCGTTCAGCATGAAGGCATTGCCAGGAGCCAGACCCAGACCGGCGTCGAGCACCAGACTTTTTGCCGTGGCCAGCGAATCACCAAACCGGGCCTGATCTTCCAGCCTGAAAAACGCGTACATTCCGCCTTTGGCGCGTGCAACTTGAACGCCAGGCACAGCTTGCAGCAGCGGAATCAGCGTATCGCGGCAGGTTTTCAAATGCGCCACCACGCCGGGTGTGACGTCCAGCGTGCGCTCAATCGCCACCAAACCAGCACGTTGAATGAATACCGGCGCGCAAGACGTGTTGAACTCAATCAGCTTGCCCATTTGCGCCGTCATGTCAGGCCGCATCACCAGCCAGCCAAGCCGCCAGCCAGTCATCAAAAAGCTTTTGGAGAAGCTGTTGACGACAACCACACGGTCATCAGGCTCTGAAATATCAAGAAAGCTTGGCGCAGCGCCGTTTGGAGTTGGCTCAAAGTACAGCCGCTCATAGACTTCATCGGCCAAGATCCACGTCCCCGTTTTGCGGCAGTGCGCCAGAATGGTTTCCTGCTCTTCGCGCGACAGCGTCCAGCCTGTCGGGTTATTCGGCGCGTTCAACGTGAGCAGCCTGGTTTTGCCCGTAACGGCCGCCAGCAGCTCGGCCATGTCAAGTTGCCAAGCCCCGCCAACCGGTTTCAAGCTAACAGACCGAACCACAGCGCCCATGATGGCAGGCTGCGCCGTCAGGTTTGGCCACACAGGTGTGACAACAACAACCTCATCGCCAGCATCAACCAAAGCCTGCACCGCCAGCATCAGCGCACTGACCCCACCCGACGTGACGGCGATCCGGTCTGCTCCTATTTTAGAAGCGCCTTGCGCCCGTATTGCTTGGTTGTAACCAGCAATCGCCTCCCGCAGCTCAGGCAAGCCAAGGTTGTGCCCGTAGAAGGTTTCGCCGTTTTGCAGTGACAGTGCAGCAGCATCGCGGATGAATTGGGGCGTGACTTCATCACTCTCGCCAAACCAGAACTTCAGCACGTCGCTGCGCCCCATGCCGGCGTTGGCGACCTGGCGGATCATGGATTCTTCTAGATTTAGAACAGCTTGGCGCATGTGCAAATCAAGGATCAAAGTTGGGGCTTGGCCATCTTGCAAGTCGTCGGCATCGCCGCCTTGTCGCTCGAAATCGTCTTGATCACGCGAAAGCCGTAGCCCGAGCCTTCCACATCAAACTTTACTCCAGCATCGCCTAGTTTTCCCATTTGGGCGACCAGCAGTGGCTGCTGAAACTGATGGTCGCTGGCGCGCATCGTCCCGGTTTGCCCTGCCAATGTGACGACTGCTTTTTCCATCTGCGCAGCTACCGCACCTGCCTCGGTTGAACCTGCTCTTTCAATGCTTTGCGCCAGCGCCTCGATCACCATTTGCATCCGCATATGAACGTAGTCGTCTTTCGCCGCTGGGAAGCGCTGGCGAAACGACTGGTAAAACGCTTCTGATGGCGCACCCAAAGCATTTGGAAACCATTCCGCCACAGCAATCACCTTGCCCACACCCGCATCGCCAATCGCCGCAGGCGCACCCAGCGCGTTGCCATAAAAGGTGTAGAACTTGCCCTCAAAACCCACGTCTTTCGCAGCCTTGATCAGCAGCGTCAGGTCATTGCCCCAGTTGCCCGTCAGCACGGCTTGCGCGCCGCTGGCCTTGATTTTGGCGGCGTAGGGAATGAAGTCTTTGACCCGGCCCAGCGGGTGCAGCTCGTCACCTACTATTTGCACATCCGGCCTCTGAGTGGTGATTTGCCGGCGCGCTTCTTTTAAAACGGACTGACCAAAGCTGTAGTCCTGGCCGATCAGGTAAATGCTTTTGACGGCTTTGTCGTCTTTAAAAACATCCGTCAGAGCCGTCATGCGCATGTCAGCGTGAGCGTCAAACCTGAAATGCCAGTAGCTGCATTTTTCATTTGTCAGCGCTGGGTCTACCGCCGAATAATTCAAAAACAGCACCCGCCTGGCGGGCTCGCGCTCGTTGTGTTTGTTGATTGCATCGATCAGCACGGCAGCAGTAGCCGACGAATTGCCCTGTGCAATCACCGTCACGCCGTCGTCAATCGCCGCGCGCAG
>JANYED010000290.1 GCA_025363315.1 Polaromonas sp. | reverse complement strand
CCTTCTCGACATAAGCCGACATGCCGCGTTTCACATAGTCTTGTGCCAGATCGAACATGTTGTACCACATAGAGTGAATGCCAGCCAAGGTGATGAACTGGTACTTGTAGCCCATGGCGCCCAGTTCTTTCTGGAACTTGGCGATGGTGGCATCGTCCAGGTTTTTCTTCCAGTTGAACGATGGCGAGCAGTTGTAAGCCAGCATTTTGCCGGGGTGAACGGCATGCACCGCGTTAGCGAATTTCTTGGCAAACTCTAGGTCAGGCGTACCGGTTTCGCACCACACCAGGTCGGCATAGTGGGCATAGGCCACGGCGCGGCTAATGGCCTGGTCCATGCCTTTGCGGGTTTTGTAAAAGCCTTCAGCGGTGCGCTCGCCAGTGATGAAGGGCTTGTCGTTTTCGTCGTAGTCGCTGGTCAGCAAGTCGGCGGCTTCTGCATCGGTACGGGCGATTACCAACGTTGGCACGCCGCACACGTCAGCTGCCATGCGGGCTGCTATCAGTTTCTGGCAGGCTTCAGCGGTGGGCACCAGCACTTTGCCGCCCATGTGGCCACATTTTTTGACCGAAGCCAACTGGTCTTCAAAGTGAACACCGGCCGCGCCAGAACTGATCATGGCTTTCATGAGTTCAAACGCATTCAGCACGCCGCCAAAACCGGCTTCAGCATCTGCCACGATAGGAGCGAAGTTGTCGATGTAGCCTGCGTCTCCAGCGTCAATACCTTTGGAGTGCTGGATTTCGTCTGCACGGCGAAAGGTGTTGTTAATGCGCTCGACCACTTTTGGTACCGAGTCAACGGGGTACAGCGACTGGTCTGGGTACATTGCGGCATAACCGTTGTTGTCAGCGGCAACTTGCCAGCCCGACAGGTAAATAGCTTTGACGCCGGCCTTGACTTGCTGCATGGCTTGGCCACCAGTGAGTGCGCCCAGGCAATTGACGTACGGCTCTGTATGCACCAGGTCCCACAGCTTTTCAGCGCCACGGCGAGCCAAAGTGTGCTCAATGTGAAAGGAGCCGCGCAAGCGCACCACATCAGCGGCGGTGTAACCGCGCTTGATGCCTTTCCAGCGGGGATTGGTGGCCCAGTCTTTTTCTAGCGCAGCGATTTGCTGCTCACGGGTCAGTTGGTCATTGAGGGTTTGGGGCATGGTGAACTCCTGGGTTTAAAAAACAGAAAACATGAATGCAAAATTTGCGCCGCCAAAAGCTTGACAGTAGGAGCGATGGAGAATTCTAAGTCTTCTATAAGAGTTATTCGGCTCTTATGTCTTATATAAGATAATTTATTTAAATGAACGAAATCAACAACTTATGATTTTTGTTCCGCAATATAAAATTTCATTTCTTATATTGAGAAATTATTTTGCAGTGCAGCAAATTTATTTTTCATCATACAAAAAGCGTGCAACGGATGTGAAACACGTCAAGCCACTGCCCTTTCTAGCAAGTTGCCGAGTTTTCAAATCAGGGCCGTGTACGGGATGTTATGTTGCGCAGGGTTGTGACGTCGCCATAGTGGCGTGGGGTGAACCCGTCTGGACGGCCACCCGGATGCGGGGCCCCTAGCTGGTAGAAATAGATCCATATTCAGCATTAATATGGCTGATAGCCCAATAAATACGGGCGCGAGCAGCTATATTAGTGATAGCAAACAAGGCGCAAACTGCGGCCACTCGTCCGCACGATTTAACGCAGATGCCTTTGCCTAAATGCGAACACGGCCGTCGCCAGACAGCATCGTTAACTGGACAAAATGAGAGGCCACATGGTCGGTTGGCGAAAGCGATACCGCAAAACCGTCATAACTCTGATTGCCAATGGCCTCGATGCCCGAAACCAGCGCATCACGGCTGATCTTGCCAGCCGCATTGCGCAGCCCTTCGCTGATCATGCGGGCCGCCAGATAGCCTTCAAGACTGGAGTAATTGGCAGTAGCGCCTTTGCCGTATGTCTTCACCGCGTCTGTGAACTCGCGCCCCAGCGCGGTTGTCAGGCTGGTGGGCGAGGGCACTACCTGCGACACCACCACACCCGCGCCGTCTTTGCCCAGTTCGTCAGACAGCGCCTGCGTTCCCACAAACGACACGTTGTAAAACGTGCCGCCAAAAGTGGCTGCACGCGCCGCGCGAATGAATGCAGCACAAGATTTGTAAGCGCTGACCTGAACAATCGCATCCGGCCCAGCAGCGACCAGCGTTTTGACAGCGGCAGAGACATCTACTGAATTGCGCTCAACAGTAGCCAGCGCGACAGGCTTCATCCCTTGAGCGGTCAGCGCCTTGGTGACGCCGCTCAGCCCGGCCTTGCCGTAAGCATCGTTTTGGTAGAACACAGCAATTTTTTTGAGCCCCAGATTGGTCAGCTGCTTGACGATCAAGGCGGTCTCGTCGTCGTACGATGCGCGCAAGTGAAACGCAATTTTGCTCAAAGGCTCGCGTAGGCTCATGGCACCCGTGAACGGTGCCACAAAGGGCACGCGCTCTTTGATGGCCAGCGGCAACGCCGCCAGGCTGGTTGGCGTGCCGATGTAGCCAAACAGGGCGACGGGGTCTTGTGCGATCAGCTTGGCGGTGTTCTCGGCGCAGCGGTCCGGCTCGTAGCCATCGTCAATAGCCAACAGCTCAATCTGCCTGCGGCCAATGCCGCCGCCTGCATTGACCTGATCAAAGTACACCTTGGCCCCGGAATTGAACTGAATGCCCAACTGCGCCGCCGGTCCTGTCAAGGGCGCTGACTGGCCGAGGAGAATTTTCGCCTCGGACTGCGCCTGGGCCTTGCTGAAGCCAGCTGCAACAACCGCTGTAGTGCTGAAAGTGAATTGACGGCGTGAAATCATGGTGCGAAGCTTCTTCAAAAAAAGAGCCAAAAAGAGCTGCCTAGCGTGCAGGAACGGCCCGTATCCTACCTTGTGACCATCTCCTGCAAGTGGGGCAGCCTCACTAGACCGCAAAACGGTGCGCGAAAAGAAGACAGCATGCCCAAACTTCTGGATTGTCAGCCGGGGTGACTTCGCTCGCCGCTACAACCTTGCAAACCTGTCAAACCCCACTGCGCGTTGTCCCGAATGAGCTGGTTTGACAGAGTGATTCTTTTCACGCCGCAGCAGTTAGCCGCGCTGCAACCAGTCGCCCGAGGCAATCACCCGCATGCCAGCCACGCGCTCCTTGGCGATCTCATAAATCAGGCAATGAATGGCGACCACATCGCCCGCCGCCAAGCCGCCGTCACCCGGCACCCGCACCGTTACCTCGCGCCTGATGTATTCACCTGTTGGCACCGGCGCAACGTGTTCAATCTCGTCAAGCTGATGTTCAAGCTCAGGCGTGATGCGGTAGACCTCGCCCTGAACATATTGCAAGCCACCCAGCCGCAGGCCAGGGTAGTTGCAAGCGCCCAAGTCGTAAAGCGTACCCAACGTTTGGCTGGTGCCCACAAAGATCGGCCGGGGCCGGAGCAAGTTGATGTCCCGCTCTTGCCGGCGGCGCAAGGTGCCGTAGACAAATACGCAGCGCAGATTGGCGGCGGGCTGGTCATGCGGCAGCACGGCTTCGGTTATCGTCACAGTCATGATTCGAATTGTGGCCTATGCCTGTCTTGCCGCCAGCATGTCGCTGGTCGGCAGCTATGTGGCACTGTCAAAACCGCTGGTTGCTGCCCTGCCGGTTTTTTTGCTGGCCTGGCTGCGCTTTGGCATTGGCGGTGCGGCCATGCTGCATTGGCTGAAAAAGCCTGCAGATGAAGCGCCTTTGACGCCCCAGACCAAACGCTTGCTGTTTCTGGAATCATTTCTGGGCAACTTTTTGTTCTCCATCTGCATGCTGTTTGGCGTCAGCATGACGAGTGCCGTGGCGGCCGGTGTGGTGATGGCGACGATTCCGGCGGCTGTCGCCGTGATGAGCTGGGCTTTTTTAGGTGAGCGGATTGGTCTGCGCACATGGTCGGCGGTGGGCTGCGCAGTGGTGGGCGTGACGCTGGTTTCACTATCAAAACAGGAGCTGCTTGCGCCCGTATCTATTGGGCTAGAGGCTACTTTGGCACCCAAAAATAGTTTTTTAGGCACTTTTTTGCTGCTCGGCGCGGTGTTGTGTGAGGCGGCCTACGCGATCATCGGCAAAAAGCTGGTCGGCGCGATCAGCCCCAAGCGGATCACGGCGCTGATCAACCTGTGGGGCTTTGCACTCGTCACGCCGATGGGGCTGTGGGCGGCTTGGCGGTTCGACTTCTCTAGCGTCACTGCACCTAGCTGGCTACTGTTGGCCTTTTACTCGCTGGCAGCCAGCGTGTGGACAGTCTGGCTGTGGATGACCGGGCTCAAAACCGTCCCCGCTAGTCAGGCAGGCGTGTTCACGGTGTTTTTACCTGTTAGCGCCGCAGCTGTGGGTGTGGTGTTTTTAGGCGAAAGCTTGGGGCCCTTGCAGGCGCTGGCGTTTGGCGTGGCGCTGCTGGGCGTGTTGCTGGCTACGCTGCCTTCAAGGAAACGGTAGCCCTCTTTTGCAGCCGCAGCATGTACAAACTGTAGACCACGATACCCAGAGACACGATAGCAATCAGCAACGTAGCCGCCGCATAAATCGACGGATTGACCCCGCGCCGCGCGTAGCTGAAGATCACTTGCGGCAGAGTGGTGACGCCGGGGCCAGACAAGAATTCTGACAACACCACATCGTCAAACGAGAGGGTAAAAGCCAGCA
>JANYED010000262.1 GCA_025363315.1 Polaromonas sp. | reverse complement strand
AAAATCAAAAACATGGCCCCTAAAAAAGCGCCGTGAACTGAGCCCAAGCCACCAATCACAATCATCAACAGCAAGTCAATGGACTGCAAAATATTGAACTGATCAGGTGAGATAAACCTTAATTTGTGAGCATAAAGCGCACCACCTATACCGGCTAGCGCCGCAGACAGTGCAAAAGACAGGGTTTTGTAGCGCGCTAAATTGATGCCCATGCTCTGGGCTGAAATTTCTGAATCGCGAATCGCCACGAAGGCGCGGCCGGTAGGCGAGCGCAACAAGTTAAGCACCGCCAGTGTGCAAAAAACAGCAATCACCAGGCAAACAAAGTAAAAGCTGTCGCCAGTGTCGGTCTTGAAAAAGTAAAAGTCAGGCGCTTTCAGGTTCTTACCCGTATTGCCGCCCGTCACACTTTCCCATCGGGCAAAAACTTCTTCAACAATAAAACCAAAAGACAGCGTGGCCATGCCAAGGTAAATGCCTTTGACGCGCAGCGCAGGCAAGCCAACCACCACGCCAACGACGGCCGAAAACGCAGCTGAAAACGCCAGCGCAATGGGAAACGGCACGCCGTGACCAGTCAGCACCGCTTGCGTGTAGGCACCCACACCCAAGAACGCGGCGTGGCCGAGCGAGAACAGGCCGGTAAAGCCTGCCAGCAGCATCAAGCCTAAACCTACCACCGCATAAATCAATACAAAAGTGAGTTGCGCCAGCCAATACTCAGGCACCAGCCAGGGCGCAGCTACCAGGCAAACCATGAGCGCGCTGTACCAAAACACATGGCCGCTGTGTTTGGCCAAGTTGATGTCTTGGGCGTAACTGGTTTTAAAAATAAAGCGCATAAAAGGATGTAAAAGTAGCGCTGTGTTTAAACTTTTTTGCGCAGTTGGCCGCCAAACAAACCATTCGGTTTGACCATCAACATGACGAGCACCACGATGTAAGCTGCAATGTCTTTAAAGCCGTCTGGCAAGTAAAAACCCGAGAGCGATTCAACAATGCCAATCACCAAGCCGCCCACAATGGCGCCGGGCAAGCTGCCAAAGCCGCCAACGACGGCCGCCGGGAAAGCTTTCAGCCCGATCAAACCCATGTTGGCATGCACAAAAGTAATCGGTGCCAGCAGCAAGCCAGCGACTGCCGCCACGGCTGCCGCCAAGCCCCAAACCAGGCCGTTGATGCGTTGAACCGGTATGCCCATGTAGTATGCAGCCAGCTGGTTTTGTGATGCTGCCTGCATGGCCACGCCCAGCTTGCTGTACTTGAACAGCGCAAATAGCGCGGCGCACAGCAGCACTGTCACGGCGATAACAACCAACTGCTCGGCACTGATGATCAAGCCGCCCAATTTTAAAACTTGATCTTTGTAAGGCACGGGCAGGGTGTGTGTCTCGGTGCCAATGGTAGGAATCATGGTGATCAGGCCGCGCAGCACGTAGCCAATGCCAATGGTCAGCATGACGATTGAAAAAGCCGGTTGACCCAAAATAGGGCGAATCACAGCACGTTCGAGCAGAACACCAAACAGCGCCATGGCACTGATGCTGGCAACAATGGCCAGCCAAAAAGGTTGACCCATAAAGGTCATCACACCCAAGCCGCAAAATGCGCCCAGCATCATCAGCTCGCCTTGCGCAAAGCTGACCGTTTCGGTGGCTTTGTAGATCAAAACAAAACCAAGCGCAATGAGGCCGTAAATGCAACCCTGTGCGATGCCGCTGATGACCAATTGCAAAAATTGCACGCTTGAATTGCCTTGTGTTCTGTGTCGGATGAATGTTTGCGCAAGTCTAATGAGGCGAGACTGCATTAAACAGGGTGCTAACCCTGAAAAAATGATTGAAAACTAGTATTTGGGCTGATGTTTTTCTAGCGCTGCGACGACCGTAGCATCTATAGCAAAACCACTGCCGTAAGCAGCAGCAAGTTCGCTTGATCTTGCGCAAAACTTGTCGACGCCCGTTGCATAAATAAACTGCAGCGCGCCGCCCGTCCAGGCCGGAAAGCCAATGCCGAAAATCGAGCCAATGTTTGCGTCATGTACGCTGGTCAACACGCCTTCGCCCAAGCAGCGGGCGGTCTCAATGGCCTGGCGATACAAAAACCGGTCTTTCAGCTCGGTCATGTTGTAGCGCACGTCTGCTTTTTCAAACAAAACTTTGAGCTGCGGCCACAACGACTTTTTGCCTTGCTTGTCGCCTGCTGGTGGGTAGTCATAAAACCCGCCCTGCGCTGCGCGCCCGCTACGCTTGAGCTCCTTGACCATGCGTTCAATCAGCAGCTCGCCCGGTGCGGCTTGGTAGACCTTGCCCAGCGCTGCAAAGTCAGCGCGCGTTTGGTCCAGCACATGCACGCTGAGTGCCAGCGACACTTCGTCGAGCACCGCCAGCGGCCCGACGGGCATGCCTGCTTGCAGCGCCGCTTGTTCAATGACCGGT
>JANYED010000248.1 GCA_025363315.1 Polaromonas sp. | reverse complement strand
GTGTGCGGTATCGGCCTTCAGGCGTTCTTCAATCAAGTGCGCCTGCACGCCGTGCCGCCACACCTCAGGGCCAGGGTGGCTCATCACCTCGGCCTTCAAGCCCAGGCGGGTGGCCAGCTTTTGCCACAGCCAGGCAAAGTGGCCTGTCTCGTACATCAGCACATGGTCACCAGCATTGAGCGTGTTGACCAATGCGGCCTCCCACGCACCGGTGCCGGATGCCGGGTAAATGATGACCGGCTGGGTGGTTTTGAAGATTTTCTTTACATCAGCCAGCACCTTCAGACCCAGTGCCGCAAACTCGGGCCCACGGTGGTCGATGGTGGGGTAACTCATGGCCCGCAAGACGCGGTCTGGCACCGGTGATGGGCCAGGGATTTGCAAAAAATGGCGGCCTGTGGGGTGAAAGTCCAGCGTCAACATATAAAATTTCTCCATGTAGATGTTGCTATTTTTTGCATACAAAATGTATTTGTCAATACTTTTAAGGGTTTTTACTTGAGTAAAAGTAATTTGACAGTATTTTATTTTGCATACAAAATTTGTGCATGACTGCTGAAATCATTTCCATACCGCGTGCCGCCCTGCACGAACAGGTTGCTCACCGCCTGCGCCAGATGCTGGTGGAAAACCGCATTGCACCCGGTGCCAAGCTCAATGAACGGGAGCTGAGCGACGAACTCAATGTGTCGCGCACGCCGCTGCGCGAGGCCATCAAAATGCTGGCCGCTGAAGGCCTGGTCGAGCTGCTGCCCAACCGGGGCGCCATAGCCGTTCAGCTGACTGAGCTGGACGTGCTCGATACCTTTGAAGTGATGGCCGGGCTGGAGGCGCAGTCGGGTGAACTAGCTGCGCAGCGCATTACTGATGCTGAGCTGGTCGAGATCAAAGCCATGCACTACGAAATGCTGGCCGCCTACACGCGGCGTGACCTGCCTGCCTATTACCGCTTGAATGCCGCAATCCACAGCGCCATCAACATGGCTGCCAAAAACCCGGTGCTCACATTGACGTACAGCCAGGTCAATGCCAGGTTGCAAGCCCTGCGCTTTCGCTCTAATCAAGATGGTGAAAAGTGGAAGGCAGCTGTGGAGGAGCACGAGCAGATGATCAACGCGCTGACCGCCAGAGATGCAGTAGCCATGCGGGCTGTGCTGATGAGCCACCTGATCAACAAGCGCGATGTGGTGATTGAGCAATTGCGCGCAGCCACCGCTGCTTTAAAAGCCACATCATGAATGCACCCTTAAATCCACATATTTTCCGCAACATCACAAGCGCTAACGCGTACGACGAGGTAGCAAGAATCATCAACGAAGTCGCAGGCAAGCTAGCTCAAAATTTATCGCGTGAAACGCAAGGCGAAGTGCTTTTCAGCTCCGCTGATAAAGGCCGCTACGCCACTGACGCATCCATCTATCAGGTCATGCCCGTCGGCGTGTTTGTACCGCGCACAACTGACGACGTTAAAACTGCACTCGACATTTGCCGCCACCTGAACGTGCCCATCGTGGCGCGTGGTGGCGGCACCAGCCAGTGCGGGCAAACTGTAGGCGCTGGCCTGGTCATTGACCACAGCAAGCACCTGCGAAACATCTTGAATGTGGACGTTGACAAGCGCACTGTAGAGGTCGAACCCGGCATCGTGCTTGACCACCTGAACGCTGCGCTTAAAAAACACGGTCTGTGGTACCCGGTCGATGTATCGACCAGTGCGCAGGCCACAATGGGCGGCATGGCGGGCAACAACTCTTGCGGCAGCCGCAGCATTGCCTACGGCAACATGGTGCACAACGTGCTGGGCGCCAGCATATGGCGGTCTGATGGCGAATTGCTGGAGCTAGGCCGCTTTGAGAACGCTAGCGGGCAAGCACGCGCACTGGGCGACTATGTCAAGACACTTTCAGACGAACTGCGGCCCGAGCTGGAAGCGCATTGGCCCAAAGTGCTGCGCCGCGTGGCGGGCTACAACCTGGACATCTTCAACAACCAGAACGAAAAGCCGTACACCAACGATGGCTCGGTAAACCTGGCGCATCTGCTGGTGGGCAGCGAAGGCACGCTGGGTTTGACAAAATCACTCACCTTGAAACTGAGCGAACTGCCGCGCACCAAGGTGCTGGGCGTAGTGAACTTTCCGACCTTTCACAAGGCGATGGACTCGGCGCAGTACATCGTCAAATTAGGTGACGGAACATTAACCGCCGTAGAGCTGGTTGACCGCACCATGATTGAGCTGTCGCTGCAAAACCCGGCGTTTGCACCGACCGTACGCACGGCGCTGATCGGCAAGCCTGACGCGATTTTACTGGTGGAGTTTTCGGGCGCATCCAAGGCTGATTTGACGCCCAAAATCAAACAACTGGTCGAACTGATGGGCGACCTGGGCTTGCCCGGCTCAGTGGTTGAAATGATTGACGACACCCCACAGAAAAACCTGTGGGAAGTGCGCAAGGCGGGCCTGAACATCATGATGAGCCTGAAGGGCGACGGCAAGCCAGTCAGCTTTATTGAAGACTGCGCCGTGCCGCTTCAGCACCTTGCTGAGTACACCGACGGCCTGACCGAAGTGTTTAAGAAACACGGCAGCAAAGGCACCTGGTACGCGCATGCATCGGTGGGCACACTGCATGTGCGGCCGATACTGGACATGCGGAGGGAAGGCGCAGCCAAGATGCGTGCGATTGCCGAGGAGGCATCTGCACTCGTGCGCAAATTCAAGGGTGCATATAGCGGCGAGCATGGCGACGGCCTGTGCCGGGGCGAGTGGATTGAATGGCAGTTTGGGCCGAAGATCAATGAGGCCTTTGGCAAGATCAAAAACTACCTAGACCCGATCAACCTGCTCAGCCCACAGCGCATCATCAACCCGCCGCGCATGGACGACACGCGCCTGATGCGCTTTTCGCCCAGCTACAAAATCATTCCCATTACAACCGCGCTCGACTGGAGCGCGTGGAACGTACAAAACGACCCGGTAACGGAACAAACCAGCGCGCCCGGCACAGGCGGCGATCCAGCGCAGGGCTTTGCCAAAGCGGTGGAGATGTGCAACAACAACGGCCACTGCCGCAAGTTTGATGCAGGCACCATGTGCCCCAGCTACCGGGTGACGCGGGATGAAAAGGATTCGACACGTGGGCGAGCCAATACGCTGCGGCTGGCGCTGTCTGGGCAATTGGGGGGTGATTCTGACGAGGCTGTCAAAGACGCGCTTGACCTATGCGTCGGCTGCAAGGGTTGCAAACGCGACTGCCCCACGGGTGTGGATATGGCCAAAATGAAGGTCGAGTTTTTGCACCACTACAAAGCTAGGCACGGCTATACATTCAAAGACAAGCTGGTCGCCTACCTGCCCGACTACGCGGCTTTAGCCAGCCGTTTTGCACCACTGCTGAATTTGCGCGACAAGATTCCGGGCCTGGCAGCCTTGAGCGAAAAGCTGCTGGGCTTGTCAGCCAAGCGCACGTTGCCGCAGTGGCAAACCAAGACGTTCTTCAACTCGGGTGTCAAAACCGCCACCTGCGATGAAGTACTTGCCTGCGTCAAACCCGTGGTGCTCTTCGTCGATACCTTCAACGGTTACTTTGAATCTGAAAACGCTTTTGCTGCTTTCAATGTTCTAAAGGCTGCTGGCTACACGGTGCATGTAGCTGCAAAACAAATAGCCGATGGCAAAGCCTTGTGTTGCGGCCGCACCTACCTGGCCAGCGGTATGGTCGACCAGGCCAAAGCAAAATCAGCAGAACTCGTCTCCTCCCTGCTCCCCTTCGCAGCCAAAGGCATCGCCATCGTCGGACTGGAGCCGTCGTGCCTGCTCACGCTGCGCGACGAAACGCTGGTGATGGGCTTGGGCCAGGCAGCACAAACGGTCAGCCAACACGCCCTGCTCCTGGAAGAGTTTTTAGCGCGAGAGGCGGCAGCGGGCAAGCTCAATGAACTCAAAGGCAAACTCAAACCAACAACGCAGCCCATCCTGCTGCACGGCCACTGCCACCAAAAGGCTTTTGGCGCGGTCAGCCCCATCATGGATGTGCTTAGACTCATCCCCGGCGCACAGCCGGAGCTGATTGAATCCAGCTGCTGCGGCATGGCGGGCAGCTTTGGTTATGAGGCAGCGCACTACGACGTGTCCATGCAAATGGCCGAACTGAGCCTGCTGCCCGCAGTACGCAAACAACCCGACTCTGTCGTGGTGGCAGACGGCACCAGTTGCCGCCATCAGATCAAGGACGGCGCGGCTCGTGAGGCGGTACATGTAGCGGTTTTACTGGCCAGGCAACTGGCTTGAGTAAAATTCAGGCGCTATTAATTCAGTAGCTCTTCGCGCCCGAATCCATTGGGCTACAGGCCTAAAAGGCACCCTAAAACGGCCTTTTCAGGGCGTTTTAGGACGCTTTGAAGCCCAAACCCACATGGCGATGCCGCCAACGATCATCGGCAGGCACAACCACTGGCCCATGCTCATGCCGAGCTGCAAAATGCCCAGATGTGCGTCGGGCTCGCGGAAAAATTCAGCGATGAACCTGAACACGCCGTAGCCAAATAAAAACGCACCGGAGACTTGACCCAGCTTGCGTGGTTTGCGGGCGTACAGCCACAGCAGGGCAAACAACAGCAATCCTTCAAGCAAGAACTGATAAATCTGCGACGGGTGGCGCGGCAAGTCGCCTGCACCCCTGAAAATCATGCCCCACGGCAGCGACGGATCAGTCACCCTGCCCCACAGCTCACCATTGATGAAATTACCCACCCGCCCCGCCGCCAGGCCAGTCGGCACACACGGCGCAATAAAGTCCATCACCTGTAACCATGGCCGCTGGCGTGTGCGCGCAAACCACCACTGCGACACCAGCACACCAATCAAGCCGCCATGAAAGCTCATGCCGCCCTGCCAGACGTAAAAAATCTCCAGCGGATGGCTGGCGTAATAAGCAGGTTTGTAAAACAGGCAGTAACCGACGCGCCCACCGATCACCACACCCATCACGCCCAAAAACAGAATGTCTTCAATGTCGCGTTTGCTCCAAGCGCCGGGGCCGGTGATGGAGGCATAGGGCTGATGCTTGAGCCGTAGCGTTGCAAGGAAGAAGAACAGGCCAAAAGCCGCCAGATACGTCAAGCCATACCAATGAATGGCCAAAGGGCCAAGTTGCAGGGCGACGGCGTTAATTTCGGGGTGAGTAAGCATAGACCTATTTTGCACGCTGGTGATTTCAGGGAACATACAATTAAATCAAATCACCAAATTTCATCAAACCAGCGAGACACCTCATGGAAATCAAAACCATCACCGTCATGAACCCCCGCAGCAAAAACATCACCGAGGGCAAATCCCGTGCGCCCAACCGCTCGATGTACTACGCCATGGGTTACGAGGCAGACGACTTTAAAAAGCCCATGATTGGCGTGGCCAACGGGCACAGCACCATCACGCCGTGCAACAGCGGCTTGCAAAAGCTGGCCGATGCAGCCATTGCAGCCATTGAAGCGGCGGGTGGCAACGCCCAGGTGTTTGGCACGCCCACCATTTCAGACGGCATGGCGATGGGCACCGAGGGCATGAAGTATTCGCTGGTCTCTAGAGAGGTCATTTCTGACTGCATTGAAACCTGCGTGCAGGGCCAGTGGATGGACGGCGTGCTGGTGGTTGGCGGTTGCGACAAAAACATGCCCGGCGGCCTGATGGGCATGCTGCGCGCCAACGTGCCGGCCATTTATGTGTACGGCGGCACGATTTTGCCGGGCAGCTATAAAGGCGTTGACCTGAACATCGTCAGCGTGTTTGAAGCGGTCGGTGAAAACTCTGCCGGCCGCCTGAGCGACGAAGACCTGGAACAGATTGAACGCCGCGCCGTGCCGGGCACAGGCAGCTGCGGAGGTATGTATACGGCCAACACGATGTCGAGCGCGTTTGAAGCGCTGGGCATTTCGCTGCCATATTCCAGCACCATGGCCAACCCGCATGACGAAAAAATGAACTCGGCGGCTGAGTCGGCCTGTGTGTTGATTGAAGCGGTGAAAAAAGACATTAAGCCGCGCGACATCGTGACCAAAAAAGCGATTGAAAACGCGGTCGCCGTCATCATGGCCACTGGCGGCTCGACCAACGCGGTACTGCACTTTTTAGCCATTGCGCACACGGCGGGCGTGGACTGGACCATTGATGATTTTGAGCGCATTCGTGTCAAAACTCCGGTGCTGTGTGACTTGAAACCGTCGGGCAAATACCTGGCGGTTGATTTGCACAAGGCGGGCGGCATTCCGCAAGTGATGAAGACGCTGTTGGTAGCGGGCTTGCTGCATGGCGACTGCCTGACGATTAGCGGGCAGACGAT
>JANYED010000225.1 GCA_025363315.1 Polaromonas sp. | reverse complement strand
TGCATTGCCGTGTGCCCCGTCGATTGCATCAGTTTGGAAAACATCACCGGCGAGCAAACCGGCTGGGCGGCGTGGTCACAAGTGCAGGCTGATCAAGCCCTGGAACGCTATGACTTTCATAGCTGTTCGCGCCCAAATACTCTTTCTTTAAGTCGTGAGACACTTGTTCAAGCGAGCCACAACACTGCGCCACACGCCGCTAAGACAACTTATGAAAGTCTCAAACAGTCGGTGATCACGGCCGCCTTAGCCAAGTCACGGACTACACGTTCCATCAAGCCCTAGCCCGGGGTCAAAACAATCCAAGCCAAGCACTTCAGGTGCATGAGCCCGCAGTAAAGACTCAAGCTGCACGGCGTCCGGTCGTGCGACCGGCACGGTCCCTAAAACTACGTGTTTGCCGCTAGAGTCCAGTGGCAGTAACGCCGCAGGTCACCAGTAGGCTCAGTGAACTGTTAGCTGGGAAGGTGGGTATTGCAATACCAGCACCTTGCAGACTCAGTACATTTAACGCAGCTGGCGCAGGGCAAACTGCACCGTTGATTTGGCCGGCAACCGGACAAGACACCGAAGTACAACTCAGCCCAGTGGACACCGGATCTGTTGTCAACGCCCCGTCAGCCGAGCTGGGGCCACCATTGGCAAGCAGCAGCGTGTAGGTAGTGGTACTACCAGCTTGAAGCGACGTCACGCCATTGCTTTTGGTGATAGAAAGATTGGCGGCTAGCGTGACAGTACGAGTGAATGTCGTGCTGTTGTTCCCGCCTGGACCTGCACCACCATTGCCGTCGTTTTGCGCGCCCGTAAGACCAGTTACAGTAAAACTGCCTGTTGCGGGGACTTTGATACTGACGCTGCATGTTATGTTAGCGCCTGGAGCCAAACTCGCTACAGGGGACGGCGGCGCGCACACGCCAACGGTCACTGTCAGCCCTGGGGGAGCTGTAGCTTGGGCTGTACATGTGGCAGTTGTGGCCGTCACAGAGCCAGCGTTAGTGCAGGTAATGACGCCGGTAATCGTGGCGCTTGCGGTGGCTGTGGCCGGAAAGCCACTGAACACAGGCACCATATCGGCGCCCGCGACACCGAAATTCAAACCCGTGGTTCCACCAGAAATAGGCGTGGCAAACCCCGGGTTGCGCCCATCAACCGTGCCGTCAGCCAGGGTGTTAAGACTTTCACCCGTGTTGGTAAAACCTGTAGGCAGCGATGGCGCGGGCGCAGGTGAGCCCAGTGGGACGGCATTGTTGTTTGACAATACCAGTTGGTAATTAGAGCTTTGAAACAAACCAGTGATGGTGTAAGCCCCTGTGGAAGGACTGACGTTACCGATGCCAGCAACATTGCCAAACGCGTCAACGGCGTACACCGTTAGCGTGGTGGCGGGTAGCACCAAACCCTGTTCTGCGCCGTTCAGCACGCCGTTGTTGCTCGTGTCAACAAACACGGTGCCCGCCGCAAATCCAGTCTTGTTGAAGTTGTTGCACTGCGCACCGTCGCTGCCAGCAATCAAGGGACCAGTGGAGTCAACGGTAGCTACATTCGTTGCCAAATTAATCCGGTAGACCGCGTTACCGCCCGTAGCAGTGTTGTCGTAACCATACAAAAAGCCCGAAGCGTCAACCCACGTTGTGCCCCAGCCAGCCCCAGCCGGAATGCCAGTAAAAGTCAGGTTGGTGACTGCACCAGTGGTGCTGATACGTACACCGTTTGCGCCGGCTGTCAGGCCCACGAACGAGCCTGCTCCAGGCGTGCTGGGATTAGGGATGTAACTAAAGTCGCCAACGTTGGGCACAGCCGCTGACAGTGCGATGGTGGCCACCACCGACGGCGGACTGGTCGTCACGTCAATTTTGTACATCACAGACGCGCCACCTGCCTGCAGCACGTAGTAGAACCCAAGGTCATCGAAGTCAGCGGCTGTTGGCGCGTAGTTGGCGGGCAAACCCGTCACCACGCCTAAGGCGACACCCGACGATTGACCAATGCGGTACATGTTGTTGTTGGGCGCATCCGTACCGCCCACCGCGCCGCGGTGCAATGCGTAAAGAAAGTTGTCAGTTTTTCGATAACCGAGACCGTTGATAAATGTATTGGCGCTGGGCGTAACGCCCGCACCTGTAAACGTGTACTGAGTAGTCACCTGAAAAGCACTGTTATCGGGCGGGTTGACCAGCGAGAACAAGGTCGAAGGCTGGCCAGTTGCCGCCCGGACTTGGTAAAACTTTCCGTCGCAAATCCACGGCGCGCCCTGCGCACTGCTTTCTGTAGCGCTCAACACGCCGCCAAGTAACAACAAAATGATTAAAAAACGACTAAACATCGCAGGCAAGCCTAATGAAATACACACTACAAAAAAAAAGATCTAACTGTATGCCGCCACCACGTCAGGAGGCGCTTGCACCAGCTCAATCAACACACCCTCCCCGGCAATCGGAAACTCATCGTTAGCCTTGGGGTGCAAGAAACAAATGTCGTACCCCGCCGCACCTTTGCGAATGCCGCCGGGGGCAAAACGAACGCCTTTTTCAGCCAGCCACACAACAGCTGCGGGCAAATCATCAACCCATAGCCCAACATGGTTGAGCGGTGTGGCGTGCACGGCGGGCTTTTTATTGATGTCCAGCGGCTGCATCAGGTCCACCTCGACCTTGTACAGCCCGCTGCCGATGGCGCAGATGTCTTCGTCGACGTTTTCACGTTCACTGACGAAGTTGCCCGTCACTTCCAGGCCCAGCATGTCTACCCACAGCGTGCG
>JANYED010000134.1 GCA_025363315.1 Polaromonas sp. | reverse complement strand
CAGGCCGCCTGCTTCGCCACCTTCAGGGCCCAGGTCAATGATCCAGTCTGCCGAGCGGATCACGTCCAGGTTGTGCTCAATGATGATCAGCGAATGGCCCGCTTCGAGCAGCTTGCGCAGCGCGCGCATCAGCTTGGCAATGTCGTCAAAATGCAGGCCCGTGGTGGGCTCATCAAACAAAAACAGCGTGCCCTTGCTGGGGTTACGCAGAGCCAGTGCCTGCTTGCTGGCGCTACGTGTTTTACTGGCATCGGCCAGAAAGCCAGCGAGCTTGAGGCGCTGCGCCTCACCGCCAGACAGTGTGGGCACGGGCTGGCCTAGCTTGACGTATTCCAGGCCCACATCGACGATGGGTTGCAGGGCGCGCACCACTTCACGGTCTTGCGCGAAGAGCTGCACGGCTTCGCTGACGGTCAAATCCAACACGTCCGCGACATTCAGGATTTTTGATGCGGTTTGACCGACAGCTTTGCGTTCAATCGTCACTTCCAGAATCTCGGGCCGATAACGTTTGCCATCGCAATCGGGGCAACGCAGATACACGTCGCTTAAAAATTGCATCTCGACATGCTCAAAGCCTGAGCCCCCGCAGGTCGGGCACCGCCCGTCACCGTTGTTAAAGCTGAACTTGGACGAGGTGTAGCTGCGCTGGCGGGCTAGCGGGGCTTGGGCAAACAGCTCGCGCACCGCGTCCCATGCGCCGACGTAACTGGCCGGGTTGGAGCGGGCGGTTTTACCGATGGGCGACTGGTCTACAAACACCACATCGGTCAAATGGTCAGCACCCATCAGGCGGTCATGCGCGCCAGGGGTTTCAGTGGCTTTGCCGAATTGGCGCAGCAAGGCAGGGGCCAAAATGTCTTGCATCAACGTCGACTTGCCTGAACCACTCACGCCCGTCACGACGACCAGCCGTTGCAGCGGAAAATCCACCGTGAGGTTTTTCAGGTTGTGGTCGCGTGCGCCTTCCAAAATTAAGCGCGGTGCGCTGTCCGTTACGGGGCGTTTGAACCCCATGCCGACCTGCTTGCGCGCACCCAGGTAAGCACCGGTCAGCGTGTCGGCATGTTTGAGGTCTTCAGGCGTACCGTCGAACACAATTTGCCCGCCCTTCTCACCCGGGCCGGGGCCCATGTCAATCATGCGGTCGGCGGCCAACATCACGGCCGGGTCATGTTCGACCACCACCAGCGTGTTGCCGGCATCACGCAGGCGGTGCATGGCCTGGGTGATGCGGTTCATGTCGCGCGGGTGCAGGCCAATCGACGGTTCGTCCAATACAAAAAGGGTGTTGACGAGTGACGTGCCGAGTGCAGTCGTCAGGTTGATTCGCTGAACTTCACCGCCTGACAGGGTGCGGCTTTGGCGGTCCAGCGTGAGGTAGCCAATTCCCACATCACACAAGTACTTCAAGCGCGTCTGGATTTCTTGAAACAGGGACTTGAGGGCTTTTTGCTCTGCATCGTCACCCACAGCGGCCAGCGACAGGCTGCTTGAGAACTTTTGCAATTTGTCAATCGGCAGGCGCATCAGGTCATGCAGGCACAGGCCGGGCATGGCTTCAAGTTGCGTGCGTGTCCACTGCACGCCGATGGGCATGAAGCGCTCTGCGGGCGGCAGCACCGCATCAGCTGCTTCTTTGGTGCCCAACCTCCACAGCAATGATTCAAGCTTTAGCCTGGCGCTGCCGCAGGTCTCGCATGGCGTGTAACTGCGGTACTTGGACAGCAGCACGCGGATGTGCATCTTGTATGACTTGCTCTCCAGGTATTCAAAAAAGCGTTTGATGCCAAACCAGTGCTGGCTCCATTTGCCGTTCCAGTGAGGTGAACCATTGATGACCCAGGCCTGGTGCTCGGGTGTCAGTTTGTACCAGGGGGTGTCACGCGGCACGCCAGCCGTTTCGGCATGGCGCATCAGGTCGTCTTGCGCCTCTTTCCATGCCGGGGTTTGCATGACTTTGACAGCGCCCGCACGCAAGGTGAGTTTGTCGTTCGGAATCACAAGGCCATAGTCCACACCAATCACGCGGCCAAAGCCTTTGCAGGTGGTGCAGGCGCCCATGGCGGAATTGAACGAAAACAGTGAGGGGGTCGGGTCTGTGTAGCGGGTGTCGCTGTCGGGGCAATGCAGCCCTGTTGAAAAGCGCCACATCTCTTCACTCTGTCCCTCCGGCTGAACATACACATTCAGCCTTCCACCACCGCGTTTGATGGCCACTTCAATCGCTTCAACTGCCCTTGCTTTTTCGATCGTCTGGATGCGAAACCTGTCTGCCACAACGTCCAATAATTTATGTGGCCCAGCAGGTGTGGCGACTTGACGTTCTGCATGCACGCGGGTAAAGCCGCTAGCGGACAGCCATTGCTCTAATTGTTCTGCGCTGGTATTGCCCGGCAGCTCAACCGGAAAGGTCATGACCACTCTGACATCGGTCTCAAGTGTGCGCGCCATCAGCTCTGCATAAATCGACTCCGGCGTGTCATGCCGTACAGACTGTGCAGTTTGCTTGTCAAACAATTGCGCCGAACGGGCATAAAGCAACTTCAAATGGTCGTTCAACTCCGTCATGGTGCCGACGGTAGAGCGCGAACTGCGCACCGGGTTGGTCTGGTCAATCGCTATTGCGGGAGGCACGCCTTCGACCTTGTCAACGGCGGGCTTGTCCATGCGGTCTAAAAACTGCCGGGCATAGGCAGAAAAGGTTTCTACGTAGCGACGCTGACCTTCGGCAAACAGCGTGTCAAACACCAACGACGACTTGCCAGAGCCGCTGGGCCCAGTCACCACTGTCATTTCATTGGTACGGATGTCCAGGTCAATATTTTTGAGGTTGTGCTGGCGCGCGCCGCGAATTCTGATGGTGCCGGACATGTAGAAGCTGCTTTCCTGAAGAGGTCAAACATTCTAGGCAGTTGGCGACGCAAACCTGCGCATGTGGTTATCTCGAGGCGGCATCGACGCCCTGTTGCATGCTGACAATACAAAGCACAAACAGGTCGGCAAAAACTGCGGGGGCGCGTGACTTTCTAGCGATAGAGCGCGTTTTCAAGTTCCTTGAACTTTTCAACGCCCACCGCCTCTTTGATTTTGGGAGCCAGGTCTTTGAGCTTTTCAAGATCGCCAGCAGACTCAACTGCCAGATTGAGTCTGAAACCGCGCAAGCCCAAATTGCTGGTCAGCTTGACGGCAATCGGGTAAGCCTTGGCGTACTGCGCTTGATCACTCAAGGCTGGACCTTGACCGTTGGCAGAAGGGCTTGGGTGCGCGACTGGTGCAGAGGCGGTCTCGGTCGCCGCTGATGCTGATGCAACAAAAGAGGCGAGCTCAGGCTGACGTTTGGTGGCATTGGTATCCAAAGCCGCGAGCAAGCCCAAAGTCACCAGCCGATCAACATCTTCAGCTGTCACACCCAGGGCAGTGGTTAACTTCAACACCTCTTCGTCCGATCGTTTACCGTCGAACATGATAAAAACTGAACGCTGCCTGGGCGTCAACCCCAGTGACCTGTCCTGCAACGCCGTTTTACCCAGCTCGGTTTTGATGTGCGTCATCTGCAACTCCAGTGTGTCAGTGGCATGACAGTCAGATCAAAACTTTTTTTGGCCTGTATCTCACGACAGCGCCATATTGTGTATCAGCCGTGCATCAAACTTTCACAAAAAAAACCATGGTTTTTTACCGATCCGTGTTTTTCACCGCTCATGTCGATATCGCCCCCTTTCGTCAACAGATACAAGGCCAAACCAGCGATAACCACAAATCCGACAACCAACTTCCACATCACGATCTCCTTAAATAAAAAAGGCCCTCGACGAAGGCGAGGGCCTTGCTTCATAACACTTAAAACTTAGTCGTTTGCAAAAATATCAACGTCTTTGGTCTCTTTGATAAACAACATGCCGATGACGAATGTGGCGCTAGCAACTATCACCGGGTACCACAGACCGTAAAAAATATCGCCGGTAGCGGCCACCATGGCGAACGCTGTGGTGGGCAGCAAGCCGCCAAACCAGCCGTTACCAATGTGGTAAGGCAAGCTCATCGAGGTGTAGCGAATGCGGGTGGGGAACATCTCTACCAGCATGGCAGCGATCGGGCCGTACACCATGGTGACCAGAATCACCAGGAACACGAGCACGGCCAACACCATGGGTTTATTCATCGTCTTGTCGTCAGCTTTGGCAGTAAGGCCACCGGCTTTGGCAGTTTCGACGACGGATTTTTTGAACTCGGCGATCGCTTTGGCACTTTCTGGCGAGAAAGCATCCCGCTTGTCATTGAGCGTAGCGTTCAACGAGCTGATCTCTTTATCACCTAGCTTGATGCTTGCAAGGGTTCCTGCAGGAGCCGCAACGTTTTTGTACGGAATATAGTTCTCCGTCGCTGTCCGCTTGGCAATGTCGCAAGAGCTGGTGAAGTCAATCGGACGTGCAATAGGGCTGCCCTGAAACGAGCAGGTCGCTGGGTCGGCAGTGATGGTGACAGGCACTGCCTTTTGTGCAGCAACCAGCGCCGGGTTGGCGTAGTTCAGCAACATTGGGAATACGGTGAAGTAGGTCAGTGCTGCAATCAGGCAACCACCCAGGATGATGGGCTTGCGGCCAATCTTGTCTGACAGCGAACCGAAAAACAGGAAGAACGGTGTGCCGATGATCAAAGAGCCAGCGATCATCAAATTCGCGGTGGTCACGTCAACCTTGGCGATAGACGTCATGAAAAACAGCGCATAGAACTGGCCCGTGTACCAGACCACAGCCTGACCGGCGGTCAAACCGATCAGCGCCAAAATCACGATTTTCAAGTTTTTCCACTGGCCAAAAGATTCGGACAGCGGTGCTTTTGATGTCTTGCCTTCGGCTTTCATTTTGGCGAAAGCAGGCGATTCATTCATGCTCAACCGAATATAAACCGACACACCCAAAAGGAGAATAGACAACAGGAATGGAACGCGCCAGCCCCAATCAGCGAATGCAGCGTCACCCAGCGTAAGGCGTACACCCAAAATCACCAGCAAACTTAGAAACAAACCCAGTGTTGCGGTGGTTTGAATCCATGCGGTGTACGCACCACGTTTGCCCTGAGGAGCGTGCTCAGCAACGTAGGTAGCAGCACCGCCGTACTCACCGCCCAAGGCCAACCCTTGCAGCATTCGCAGGGCTACCAAAATGATCGGTGCGGCAATGCCAATGGTGGCGTAGCTGGGCAACAAACCCACAATGAAGGTCGCCGAGCCCATAATGACGATCGTGACCAGGAAGGTGTACTTGCGGCCAATCATGTCGCCCAGGCGGCCGAATACCAGCGCGCCAAAAGGACGAACGATGAAGCCCGCAGCAAAAGCCAACAGCGCAAAAATATAGGCCGATGTGGGGTCCAGTCCACCAAAGAATTGTTTGGCGATAACGGCAGCCAGTGAGCCGTACAAATAAAAGTCATACCACTCAAACACGGTACCCAGTGATGAAGCGAAGATAACCTTCTTTTCTTCAGCAGTCATGGGACGTGGAGCGATGGTTGATGTTGCCATTGTTGTCTCCAGAAAATAATAAGGCATTCCAATTTGAAACGCTGACGTATTATTTTGGCTGCGACTGACCCCGCTCTGACGCGAAAATAACAAAAGCTGACAACCCAAGGGGAAACCCGAAAAAGACTTTTCAGAATGCGAATTTCTTGGGGAAAACGCTAGGCGTCTGCCGTACTAACCGCACCCTTTAATTTCTAACGACTCCGGCAGCAACATGACGAACATCGTCCCAGCCAGTTGTGGCAAACCAGGGCGCGCCCATCAGGTAGTCACGCAGCATCGGCAGTGCGTCCAGACCCCAGAAGATTTTGTCGTCGACTTCAAACGCAGGCACACCAAAAACCCGCTTGTCAAGCGCGGCATTCGTACTGTATTTCAAGGTGTTTTTGACATCACTGCCTTGCACATCGTGATGAGGCTTGAGTTGTGCTGCGAGACTCTCAAACAGCGCAACAGCATTGGCGTCTGCACCGCTAGTCCAAACATGTTTAAAGATCTGTTCGCACACATATCGGTTGGTGTCGCCAGGCTGCTGGCCGCACGCCAAAGCCAGCCGCAACAACTGCAAAGGGTTGAACGGATGGCTCGCAGGCATGCGCAAAGGCACTCCAAGCTTGTCAGCCATCCACAGTACCTGCCGATAAGTCCAGTCACGTTTGGGGGCAATTTCAGCGGGGCCCAACTGACCATGGTGTTTGAGCAGGGCGGCAAATAAAACAGGCTTGTAGTCCACGCAATAGCTGATACCAACAAGCACCTCGGGCAATTGCGCAAACGCCAGGTAAGCGTACGGCGATATAAAGTCCAGATAAAACGTGATGTGCTTCATGTCGCTTTACCGCTTCAGGCTTGAAGGGCCGCTATTCGCTCTTCAATACGTGCCCAGGTCATGCGCTTGGCGTCGTCGCTCGCACTGCCCCAAGCGGCGATTTCGCCCGTGGTTCTGAAGCAGCCTTCACACAAGCCCGTAACAGCATGCATGCGGCAAACAGAGATACATGGAGAAGAGATTTCGGCTGTAGCCCTTATTTCACGGGCGCGAGCAGCTACTATAGTTATAGCGTTTTGCAGCGCGGATTTTTCTTCTACAGAACGGACAGCAACATCAACGACGGGCGCACCCGTCATCCATTCAAGCTCGAAAGGCGCTAACTGAAACACTGCATTCGGATGCCCGGCTGCTGCCCATATTTGGTCAAACCGAAACAAGGACTGGTCGATCAACAGCACTACCGGCGTGGCATGCGCCAGCGGTGACACGCCGCCGATTGAAAATCCGGTTTTGGTTTTGACAAATTCCGCATCGGCACGGCCCAGCCGTTGGCCATCAGGGCAAACAAGCACTTCAAGCTTTTTTTCGTCGACCCGCTGGTCGCCTGACGTGACCACCAATACCGCCGCATCGTCTGATTTGCGCCTGAACACGACGCTTTTGGCAATCTGCCCAACGCCCACGCCCAACGCGTCAGCAGCCTGCTGCGCGGTGCGAGCGGCGTCGCTAAGCATGATGGGGGCGTGCGGATGCTCTTTGACTTGCAGCAACTTGGCTACTTTTTGAACGCCGTCAGGCAATGAAACCAATTCAGAACCGCACATCAGTTCAACCTCTTGTTCGACAAAGCAGTCGCAGCATTTGAATTGGGTTTACGGCCCAAAAACTCACTGATGAACTGGCCTGCGTCGACCAGCTTGTCCATGTCAATGCCTGTCTCAATGCCCATGCCATGCAGCATGTACACCACGTCTTCAGTTGCTACGTTTCCAGTAGCACCTTTCGCATACGGACAGCCGCCCAAGCCGGCAATCGACGTGTCAAACTGCCACACACCCATTTGCAGGCTGATCAGCGTGTTGCCAAGTGCCTGGCCGTAGGTGTCGTGAAAGTGGCCAGACACATCGTCCAGGTCATAGTGTTTGAGCGCCGCGTCCATGGCGCGTTGCACCTTGAGCGGCGTGCCTACGCCAATCGTGTCGGCCACACCAATGTGCTCAACGCCAATGCTTTTCATCAGCTTTGCAACAAGCTCTACCTGCGCGGGCGCAACGTCACCTTCATACGGGCAACCAACCGCGCAGGAAATAGCCCCGCGTGTGTATATGCCAGCAGCCTTCGCTGCCGCTACCACGGGAGCAAAGCGCTCAATGCTCTCGGCTATCGAGCAATTGATGTTGCGCTGGCTGAAGGCTTCGCTGGCAGCGGCGAACACCACAATCTCATCAGGTTTTGACGTGAGCGCCGCCTCAAATCCCTTCATATTTGGCGTGAGCACTGAATAACGAACACCCGACTGCCGCTCAAGACCCTTCATGACGTCTGCCGCATCCGCCATTTGCGGCACCCACTTGGGCGATACAAAGCTGGTGACTTCAATTTCTTTGAGCCCTGCAGACTGCAAACGGTGCACCAGCTCAATTTTTACAGCTGCCGGCACTGGCGCCTTTTCGTTTTGCAAGCCGTCGCGCGGACCAACGTCCACAAGCTTGACTTTGGAAGGCAGATTCATAAAGGTACTTTCACGAAATAGAGCAGGCAATGCGCGGTGGATGACAGTGATTTCTTAAATCAAATAGGGGCTGCGGATCTGGCTCTGCCAGGCCGCAGGCGCAGCGGCCCTCTCGGAGGGCAGGAAGTTGCGCGAAGCGAACAACAGTGGGGGCAACATCGCTAGTATCCTTTTTTAGCGTCCACCACGCCTGCGATGCTGGAAAGTGGCGCGCCGTTGTGCATGCTCATTATTTTCGCTGCGATTTGCGCAATGCTTTCGGCGCGCAATGTGCGAGCCGACGTGTGCGGCGTCACCGTGATTTTCGGATGGCTCCAGAATGGGTGCGCAGCCGGCAAAGGCTCTTGCCTGAAAACGTCAAGCGTTGCGCCCGCCAGACGCCCGCTGTCGATCAACGCCAGCAGGTCGTCATCTACCAGATGTGCTCCGCGCGCAACGTTGATGACGTAGGCATCTGGCATCAGCTGCGTCAAGTTTGCGCGGCACATGATGTTTTCAGTTTCTGGCGTCAGTGGTAGCAGGCAAACCAGAATGCGCACCGACGCCAGGAAAAGCTGGAAGCGGTCGTCACCTGAAAAGCACTGCACTCCCTTAATGGCTTTCGCAGATCCGCTCCAGCCCAGCACTGGAAATTCAAACTGCTTTAACGCCAACGCCACACGCTCCCCCAATACACCGAGTCCCATGACGCCAATCGAGAAGTCTGCACGGTCGAGCGGCTTGCGGTAAGACCATTTGCCGCCTGCAACATCGGCCTCATAGCCATCAAATTGCCTGAAGTGGCGAATCACAGCATGGCATACGTACTCCGCCATTTGCACTGACATGCCCGCATCATCTAGCCTGACAACAGCCGCACCTGCTGGCAAGCGCGACTTGACTAGCGCATCGACGCCCGCGCCAATATTGAAAATGCCCTTCAAAGTCGTCTGCTCGTCAAAAAACGGCTGCGGCGGCGCCCACACCACCGCGTAGTCAGCGCAGCTTGCGCCGGGAGACCAGTCCTCAACAACCGATCCGGGCAGCGCCGCGCGCAAGCCTTCCAGCCACGGCTGGGCTTTGGTGTCGGTGCAGCAAAAAGCCACGCGCATTGACATCGCTCAGGCACCCAGCTTGAGCAGTTCCGCACCTTCTGCCACCTGATCACCCGGCGCGTACAAAAGCTCTTCAACCACGCCGTCCAGCGGTGCAGCAATGGTGTGCTCCATCTTCATGGCTTCCATCACGGCCAACGCCTGGCCTTTGCTTACCTTGTCACCGGCTTTGACGGCAAACGACACCACCTTGCCTGGCATGGGCGCTGTCAAGCGTCCACCTTCTGCCTGAGCCACACCGGCCAACTTACTCGATGCACCCAGCAAATCGATCGCTATGATTTGCGTAGCGCCTCGCATTGTAAAAATATGCGCCACATCGTCGTTAAAGTAAATGTTTGCCCTGATGCGCTGCTCTGCAAACTGCACGTTGATACCGCCTGATGTGTGGGCAAATGTCAGCACACCTGTCGAATCACCCACAGTCAAATGCAAGGCACCGTCGTGTCGGTAGATAAGCTCGGCTTTCTCAACAGCGCCATGAAATTCAAACTCAAACCGCCGCAGCGTGACCCCGTGCGACTGCCAGCCATCACGGCGGCTGAACGTGTCGCTTGTCTCACGCGATTTTTCATTCAGCAGCGTTTGCGCCACCGAGCACGCAACAGCCATCGACAAGCCAATGCGCTCTTGGTTAAACAACACCGCTTCTTCACGCGGGATCAATGCGGTGTCCAGATTGGCTTTGGCAAACGATTCAGTTTGCAGCACATATCGCAAAAACTGCACATTGGTTTGCAGCCCCACGATGTGCGTTTGCGCCAGCGCTGCATCCAGCCTTGCCAGCGCTTCTTGCCGGGTTCTGCCGTGCACGATGAGCTTGGCCACCATCGAATCGTAAAACGGAGAAATTGCATCACCGTGTCGCACACCATCGTCAATGCGCACTAGGCCACGCTCAAACGATGTGGCGTCAGGCTTGGCGTAAACATGCAGCGTACCCGTAGCGGGCAAAAAATTGTTGTCAGGGCTCTCGGCACAAATACGCGCTTCAATCGCGTGGCCGTTGATACGCAACTGGGCTTGTCCCAGCGGCAACTTTTGCCCACTGGCGACCAGCAGTTGCCATTCGACCAAGTCAAGCCCGGTAATGGCTTCGGTCACTGGGTGCTCCACTTGCAGCCGTGTATTCATCTCCATAAAGTAGAAATTGACCCCCACGCTTTTCGCTTCGCGTAATACGCTGCCCCCCGAGGGGGCTGTTCCGCCTAAGGGCGGCCTGTCGGCGGAACGTTCTTCATGGCCATCAAGCTGTTCAACGATGAACTCCACCGTGCCAGCGCCAACATAATTCACAGCCCGCGCAGCAGCCACCGCCGCCTCGCCCATCTGCTGGCGCATGGCATCGCTCAGGCCAGGCGCAGGGGCTTCTTCCAGCACCTTCTGGTGGCGGCGCTGTACCGAACAATCCCGCTCAAACAAATACACATAGTTGCCGTGCATATCGCCAAACACCTGAATCTCAATATGACGCGGGCGCTGGGCGTACTTTTCGACCAACACGCTATCGTTGCCAAAACTGTTGATGGCCTCGCGTTTGCAAGATGCAAGTGCCGCGTCAAAGTCTTCAGACTTGTCAACCGCCCGCATGCCCTTGCCGCCGCCGCCTGCACTGGCTTTGATCAGCACCGGGTAGCCGATACGGTCAGCTTCGCGCTTGAGCAACTCCGGCGACTGGTCAGCACCGTGGTAGCCAGGCACCAACGGTACGCCAGCTTTTTCCATCAGTTGCTTGGACTCGGCCTTCAAACCCATGGCCTTGATGGCTAAAGGCGGCGGACCAATGAAGACCAAGCCGTTGTCAGCACAGGCCTGCGCAAAGGCTTCGTTCTCGCTTAAAAAACCGTAGCCTGGGTGAATCGCTTCAGCGCCTGTGGCTCTGGCTGCTTCAATGATCGCTTCCCAGCGCAGGTAGCTGTCTTTGGGGGCACTTGAGCCGTTCAGGCTGATATTTACTGCTTCATCGCAACAGCTGACGTGCTTGGCATCTGCGTCAGCGTCCGAGAAAATCGCGACGGTTTTGATGGCCATGCGCTTGGCGGTTGCCGCCACACGGCAGGCTATTTCACCGCGATTGGCGATGAGTATCTTTTTAAACATGTTCATTCTTTGAAAACAGTGATTTGAACTTAAATGCAGGGGACACGCCGGGGTCTGGCCTGCCGCTAAAAATGTGCGCCACCCGGCCAAACAGTTGCTTTAAAAACCGCCAGCAGATGTAAATAAGGAAAACGCTCAACGCCAACACCAGCGCCAGCGCAGGTATAAAAATAAATGGATACGCAATAGCCGCCCACAAGCCAACAGGCACCAGCGTGTCTTCAACCAGTGACGCGCCCACATTGGTGAATGGTTCTGGCGACGTGTTGATGGCTGCCCGAGTCGTCGCCTTGGCGCTAAAACTGGTGGCAGCCATTGTGCCGCCGAGCAGCGCCGCTACTACAGCCATAGCACCGCTATCGGCACTGAAAACACTGGCAGCCAGCGCAGCACCAGCGGGGATTCGAATGACGCTATGCACCACGTCCCACAACGAATCAAGTCCCGGAATTTTGTCAGCAAAAAATTCAATGAACACCATGAAGCCGCTAGCCCCCAACACCACCGGGTTGGCCAATAGATGCAAGCCTTGCGGCAAATTGACCCAACCCATAAAGCCCGCTAGGCCTGTCAGCAAAACCACCAAATACAGGCGAATGCCGCTGGCCCAGCCCAGGGCACCAGCCAATGCAATCAGTTGAGGGGTATCGAGGCTTGGCATCATGACTCCTGATCAAGTAAGTGACTGAGGTAACCAATCGGGTTTGCGTTTTTGCAAAAAAGATTGCAAACCCTCGCGCCCTTCAGGGCTGACCCTTACATCGGCGATGCTGGCGACCGTTGTTTGCACCAGCTCGGGCGTGATGTCTTTGCCTGCTACATCTTGCACGAGTTTTTTGCAGGCCTTGATTGCCTCAGGCCCGGCATTGACCAGCGCTATCGACAACTCCGCGACTTTGCCGTCAAGCGCGTCGCTTGCCACCACCTCATGCACAAAACCAATCCGCAACGCCTCAGCCGCGCTGAAGCGCTCGGCCGTCAAAAAGTAGCGGTGCGCCGCACGCGGGCCCATCGCGCGAATCACATACGGGCTGATGGTCGACGGCAGCAAGCCCAGCTTGACTTCACTCAGGCAAAAATGCACGGTGCTAGCGGCGACGGCGATGTCGCAAACTGCCACCAGCCCGGTGCCGCCCGCGTAAGCGTCGCCCTGTATTTTCGCAATCGTCGGCTTGGGGCACTCGTAAATGGTTTGCATCATGTTGGCCAGCAAGGCGGCGTCGCGCAAATTTTCCTCGCGGCTGTAGTTGGCCATGCTGCGCATCCAGTTCAGGTCGGCGCCTGCGCAAAATGCGCTGCCCTGGCCGGTCAACACAATGCAGCGAACATCTGGGCGCGCGCCCAAATCGATGAATGTCTGGGTAAGTTCTGCGATCAAACCCGCGTTGAAGGCATTGCGAACCTCAGGCCGATTGAGCGTGACCTGGGCGACATGATGGTGCTGTTCAACCAGTAAATTTGGGGTATTCATTCGGCCATCCTTACCGACATGGTGGGCTTGACAGGCGCATCAGGGGCGACTGCCAACCCGAATTTTGCGTACGCTGAAAGCGGCTCACTTGGCAGCCCGACGTCTGCGAGAAGTTGAGTGACTTCGGGTTGCCAGATGGCTGCGCCAGCTCGCGAGCCAAACAGGCTGTGTGAGTCTGTACCAAACACACCAAAAGCGACCAACTTGGCTCGCCCTCCGGCGGCGGTGTATTTTTCATGCATTGCGCGGTAAGTTGCTGTGTTAAAAAAGCTATCGTTGTCGCCGTAGAACCACAAGGACTTGAGCTGCGTATCCTGAGCGTAGGCAGCAGCGCCTTTTGCTAAATTATTTTCCCAAGCGATGCAGCTTTCCTGGCGCAGGCCGCCCGCAAAGTTGACCAGCGCTCTGACACCAGGGTAATTTTGCGCGCCGAAAGCCAAAGTCGTCCAGCCGCCGTGCGACTGGCCGACGATGATGATCTGGTTTTTGTCAGCCCATGCCTGCGCGGTCACAAAGTCGAGCGCGGCTTTCACGTCGTCAGCCTGTACACGCCCATTACTTTCTACATTGCAGCCGCCACCGATGTAGCTGCCACTGGACCTTGAAAACCCTTGCCGCATCGGCACAACCACTGCATAGCCACGCTGCAAGAAATAGCGCGCCGCAATGCTCGGCCGGTAGCGGTTTTGAAAGCGCGGGTCGCCCGCCACTTTGCCATGGTTGATCACAGCAATCGGAAAAGGGCCGTCGCCATCGGGTTTGTACAACGTCGTTTCAAGCTCTGATGTGAAGACCCCTTTTTTGGCGATCATCAGCACCGATTCATTGAGCGAGGCGTCTAGCACTGCGGCCTGAGCCCAAACGCCTGACCCTGCGCACATGAGCGACACCACAATGAGGTGCTTCAGGGTTTGCAATGCTCCGTTTCCCATTGCTTAATACCGCTTGGCCACTTCTTCCAGCATAACCTCAGTTGCGCCGCCGCCTATGCCCAGCACGCGTGCGTCGCGCCACAGGCGTTCAATCGGTGTTTCACGGATGAAGCCCATTCCGCCGTGAAACTGCTGGCACGTCGTCAACACCTCGTTGACCAGCTCGCCGGTGAGCGCCTTGAGCATCGACACCTCTTGAACAATGTCATGTCCCTGCGTGACTGACCACGCGCAGTGGTACATAAACTGCCGCGCGGCGCGGGTCTTGGCATCGAGCATGGCGATGCGGTGGCGTATGGTTTGTTTGTCCCACAGCGTGGCACCAAAGGCCTGGCGCTGGCGCACGTGGTCTAACGTCAACTCAAGCGCGCGCGTGCAGTGGCCGACCGCCATCGCGCCCAGGGCGATGCGCTCAGTCTGAAAGTTTTTCATCACTGAATAAAACCCCTTGCCCTCTTCGCCCAGCAGGTTGCCAGCGGGGATGCGCACATTGTCAAAAATCAGCTCTGCCGTGTCTGACGACAGCCAGCCAGTTTTCTTGAGTGCACGGCCCACAGTAAAACCGGGCGTGCCCTTTTCAACAATAAATATGCTCATGTCGTGCCGCGCAGTGCCTGTTTTGGCCGCCACAAAATACACATTGGCATGCACGCCGTTGGTGATGAACATCTTGGTGCCGTTGATGACCCACTCGTCGCCGTTCCTTCCCTTTTCCAGTTTGGCAGTAGTGCGCATGCCTGCCACGTCAGACCCAGCACCCGGCTCGCTGATGCCAACCGCCGTGATCAGTTCGCCGCTGATCACACCGGGCAAATACTTGGCTTTTTGCGCCGCGCTGCCCGCATGGTGCAGGTGCGGGCTGGCCATGTCGGTGTGTACCAGCACGGTGATGATGAAGCCGCCAAACGTGGACCGGCTAAGCGCCTCGGCAAACACCAGGTTGGTCAGCGCGTCGGCTTGAGCGCCGCCGTATTCAGACTCATACATCAGCCCTAGCAGGCCCGCGTCGCCCATTTTGCGCAGCACCTCACGCGGCACGCAGCCGGTTTCTTCCCACGCAGCGGCATAGGGTTCAACTTCACGCGTGATGAAACGGTTGACCTGTTCGCGCAGGAGTTCGTGGTCTGGGGTGGTGTAGATGTTGTTCATAAAAGGAGTTTTAGCCGATGGCCTGCAACTGCAACATGCGTACCCAGTCCAGTTCAGGGCTGACCTGACCCATGGCGGTCAGGGCAGCGGTGATTTGCCCTCGATGGTGCGTAGCGTGGTTGAAAACGTGGCCTAGCGTTTGCGCGTAGGGCAAGCTGGTGGCTTGCCCGTCGCTGCGGTTGTAGTTGAGCATTGCATCCTGCTTTGTGAGGTCGTTGCCGCCCAACCATTCAGCCCAGCGCAATGAAGCGGCGGATATTGCTTCAGTCAACTTGCCTCTGTCCGCTTCAAGCTCGGCGTTTAGCGCCATCAAGGGGGATTTACCGTCTATGAACCGCGCTTGCCATATCGTTTCAGCAACCAGCAGGTGGTTAAGCGTGCCGTGAATAGAGCGGAAAAACAGGCCTACGTTGCGGCGGTAATCAACATCAGTCAGCAGGTAAATGTGATCGTCTAGCAGCCGCCGCATTGCCCACGCATGGTAGGCGGCTTGCTGCTGAAAATAATCAGGCAATTTCATGATGCATCACATCCTGAAAACACCAAACTTCGTGTCGGCTATCGGCCGGTTTTGCGCGGCTGACAGTCCAAGTGCCAGCACGCGGCGGGTGTCTGCCGGGTCAATCACGCCGTCGTCCCACATCCGGGCGCTTGAGTAGTAGGGATGCGACTGGTGGGCAAATTGGTCGAGGATGGGCTGCTTGAAAGCGGCTTCTTCTTGCGCTGACCACTGGCCGCCGCGCGCCTCAATACCGTCGCGCTTGACGGTTGCCAGCACGCCTGCGGCTTGCTCGCCGCCCATCACGCAAATGCGGGCGTTTGGCCACATCCATAAAAACCGTGGTGAAAACGCCCTGCCGCACATGCCGTAGTTGCCAGCGCCGTAGCTTCCGCCGATGATGATGGTGAACTTGGGCACCGCCGCAGTCGATACCGCCGTCACCATCTTGGCGCCGTTGCGGGCAATGCCTTCGTTCTCATATTTGCGGCCCACCATGAATCCGGTGATGTTTTGCAAAAACACCAGCGGTATCTTGCGCTGGCAGCACAGCTCAATAAAGTGCGTGCCCTTGAGCGCTGACTCGCTGAACAGGATGCCGTTGTTGGCGATGATGCCGACCGCCATGCCTTCAATCGCTGCAAAGCCGCAGACCAGCGTGGTGCCGTAACGCGCCTTGAACTCGTCAAACTCGCTGCCATCCACAAAACGGGCGATGATCTCGCGCACGTCGAAGGGTTTACGCGTGTCGGTGGGTATGACACCGTAGAGTTCAGATGCTTCGTATTTAGGAGCTGTTCGCGCCCGAATTTGCTGGTCTGCAGCCCGATTTGATACCTTGTCCCGATTCAGATTCTTCACAACAGTACGCGCCAGCTGCAGCGCGTGCATGTCGTTTTGCGCCAAGTGGTCCACCACGCCTGACAGCCGCGTGTGCACATCGCCACCGCCCAGGTCTTCAGCCGTCACCACCTCACCCGTTGCGGCTTTGACCAACGGTGGCCCGCCCAAAAAGATGGTGCCCTGGTTGGCGACGATGATGCTTTCATCGCTCATGGCAGGCATGTACGCGCCGCCTGCGGTGCAGCTGCCCATGACGACGGCGATTTGCGCAATGCCTTCAGCGCTCATATTGGCTTGGTTGTAAAAGATGCGGCCAAAGTGATCACGGTCAGGAAACACGTCGTCCTGGTTCGGCAGGTTGGCCCCGCCTGAATCCACCAAATAAATGCACGGCAAGTTGTTTTGCTGCGCAATTTCTTGCGCGCGCACATGCTTTTTGACGGTCATGGGGTAGTAGGTGCCACCCTTGACGGTCGCGTCATTGCACACCACCATGCAGTCCACACCGCTCACGCGGCCAATGCCAGTGATCAGCCCCGCGCAAGGCGCCGCGCCGTCGTACATGGCGTGCGCCGCAAGAGGGGATAGTTCTAAAAACGGCGTGCCAGGGTCCAGCAGCATCTGCACCCGCTCACGCGGCGGCAACTTGCCCCGCGCGATGTGCTTGGCTAGAGCCGCCTCGCCACCACCAGCAGCCGACTTGGCCACCTCGCCCTGCAAGTGGTCTACCAGCGTTTGCATGGCCACCACATTGGCCTGGAAGTCGGCAGTGCGGGCGTTTAGTTTTGTCTCCAGAACTGGCATGCAGGTCTTTCTTTTGAATCGGCTAATCGACTGAAATGGCTGGAAACGTTTGATTGACGTTTACGTAAACGTCAATTCTAGGCGGTTTTGAGTACTGTGCTGATTTTGCGCAAGTGACTGCAGTATGGATGCCGGCGATGGCGAATGCTGCGTAGCTGACTTCGGCCAGCTGGGACACCTTGAATCAGCATTTTTGGAATCTGGTGATGCTTGGCGCTTGCACCAGCGGGGTAGTGTGCGAGCGTTTGCCATCAAACCAAAACGACATCACAAACCTCAGAGTCAGATTTGCAAGAAACGTACTAGGGACGCTTCTCGCCTAAAGACGCAGCGGCGGCCTTTAGAACCTGTAGGCAAATTCTGGCTGTGTGCATATCTGGATCAAACTTTGCGCTCATTTGTTCATAAGGGTGAATATAGTTACGGAAATCTCTAAGTGAATGACTAAACTTTTTGACATCTAGTTTTAGATAGCCTAGCTCGCAAGCCACATCAATTAGCTGAGCGAGTGTCCACTGATAAAACTGCTTAACATTTCCGTCTTTATCTTTTGGACTAATTGAAGCTTGGTTGTATTCCTTGGGACTTGAAATAGCAACGCCCAACAACAGACCTTCGAGAATGCTCCCGCAATGAAAGATCACTGCCAAAGGTGAATTGGCGGTGAAACAGCGCAAAGTTTCAGCAACGCGAGCTTCAAGAATCGACACTAGTGAACCAGTAGATGAGATATTTCGCAAAACAAGCGGGCCGAACTCCTTGTCTAAAAAATCTTGTCCGGAGTTCTTTGCTACGTTAGGTTTTCCGTTGAGTCTCTCAATAATTTTTTCTGCAGTTTTTGAAAACTCAATTTGCTGCGCATTCGGATTCTGTTTGAAGTAGCACCAGTACTCCATTAACTCTGCGACCGCCTTTCCTACCAAGGCATCTTGCTCGATTTCCCAGAACGCACGAAGCCGTCGCGCCTTCGATTCGCCATTAGAGGAGTATTTCTCCGAGTAAATATTGATATTCACAGATTCTCGAAAAAATTCATCGAATGTTCTATTGGAAAAGTCCATGACGTATCCGCCAGACATGTCAAATAGATCTTCAAGACATGCACGCTCAACCATTTTTAGACTACTCATTTCGCCCCCTAATTTTTTGAATTTCGAATTGATTAGTTGAGAAAAATGGGGCTAAAGCATGCACTAAAGTTGGGTTAAGTGCTTAGGCACGGAGGGCACAGATAAAGGTCGTTAACTCAATGCTTCGCAAGTACTCAACGAGGCACAAAGATCGCCGGGCTGATACCAAAAAACCCGCCCAGCTTACCCGCCATGGCAGCGCTGATCTTCCGCTTCCCCGCCAGAATTGCTGAAAGATTGCTTTGAGGAACAACGCTCGACAGATCTTCCTGTTTCAGCCCGCGCGCCTCCATCAAAAATCGCAGCGCGTCTTTGGGGGCAACGGCTTCTATCGGGTGGTGCTCTTGCTCGTAGCGCGACACCAAGTCAGACGTCAAATCAAGCAGACCTGAGAGTGGATGATCTTCATCGTCACCAGCCACGTCCAGCAGTGCATTCATCATCTTGACGGTGCGGTCGTAGTCAGCTTCGTTGTGGATGGGGCGCAGGTGCGCCATGTTGTCGAAAGCTTGCCAAGAGGCTTGTAGAGCTGGCATGTTGATGGGTTTGCTATGTTGAGCTTGCGTTGCTTGCATGGTCAGACCTTGCCTTTTCGATAGAGTTTGTTCCAGTTGTCGTACTCGCGGTGCGTCATGACTTTTTGTATGAATACTTTTTTGAATCTGTATCGCACAAGAACCACGACGCGGTAGTTGTTGCCGCCAACATCAAACACGGTAAACGGTGGCACGTAATCAGCAGAATTGAAAAACTCTCGCACGTGGTTGAAGTCATTGAATTCGGCGTGCTCAACTACTGAATGCCATTCGCGTAAAACGCTTTCTGCCTCTGGATGCTTTTGCCAGAACGTGCGAAGCATTTTGAGGGAAATGACATGCATATTTAATTATATCAAATTGATATAAATATGCAATAGCTAGTATTCAAGATTTTCAAGCACTACGTCTCCGCCCGGCCAAATTCAGACGCAAACTGTTTACTTATGCCTGCCCAAATTTAATTATTGGTTAAACAGGTTCAGGCTAAGCCCTAAGCCGCCACAGAAACCACCGCAGCCGGCATCTGGCGTTCGCCCAAAGCGATATCAACCATCATTTCGCTGGCCAAGGTGCCGAGTTCCAGTCGCAATACGTCGACAGACATGGCCGCCGGCACAAGCAGATGCGCCTGGATTTTGAAGGTCTGTTTGCCTGACACGCCAGTGCGAATAATCTCGGTGTGCAGG
>JANYED010000125.1 GCA_025363315.1 Polaromonas sp. | reverse complement strand
GTTGTCAACACGCTGCTGCGCGGCTTGTCCATTACGTTTTTGCAGCTTGCAGGATGGAAAGTTGTCGGCAAGTTGCCGGCAGATGCAGCTAAAAGCGTGCTGATAGCAGCACCGCACACCAGTAACTGGGACTTGCCCTACACGCTGATGGTGTGTTTTGCTTTGCGGCTCAATGTGTATTGGATGGGCAAAGCGTCGATTTTCAAGCCGCCTTTTAAAGGCGTGATGATGCGGCTGGGCGGTATACCGGTGGACCGCAGCCAGAGCAATAACCTGGTGCTTGACTCCAGCGCCGCTATCAAGCGAGCCGTTGGCCCCCTGCAGTTGATCGTGCCCCCCGAAGGTACCCGCTGTGGCACGCGCTTCTGGAAAACCGGTTTTTATTACATTGCAGCAGGCGCGGGCGTACCGATCATGATGGCTTACCTGGATTACGACAAAAAAGTTGGCGGGCTGGGGCCTTTGTTTCAGACAACGGGCGACATTCAGGCCGACATGGCGGCCATCAAGGCGTTTTACGCGGGGGTCAAAGGTAAAAACGCTGACCAGTTTCACGCTGATTGAATCCAGTTAAATCCAATCGCCGGCTGCCTGCGTATTTTTGCCAGCGCTGCAAATGCGCCGTTAAACCATCGCTTTCAAAGCAACGCCTTTAAACCAATCACCGAGGAGTGTCCCCATGATTTCCAAACGCACCACCCTGTCCCTGTCCCTGGCCGCGGTATCGGCTGCAATTGTGCTCAGCGCCTGCGGCTCGATGGCCCCAATGATGTCCACCTTTTCGCAAGACAGCCTGCCTGACAGCATCAAAGTGCCGATGGGCAACAAAGTCGCAATGGAAACGGTGGGCGTGGGCGAAATCACCTACGAATGCCGTGACAAGGCCAACGCTGCCGGTATGACGGAATGGGTGTTCGTCGGCCCCAATGCGGTGCTCAATGATCGCAGCGGCAAGCAGGTCGGCAAATATTACGGCCCGCCGGCCACCTGGGAGGCGATGGACGGCTCCAAACTGACGGCCGTGCAATTGGCGGTCGCCCCTAGCGGCGCTGGCAACCTGCCGTTTCAGCTGGTCAAGGCCAACCCGGCCATGGGCAGCGGCATGATGACTGGCGTGACGCATATCCAGCGCGTCGCCTTGAAGGGCGGTGTGGCACCTGCCAGCATGTGCAGCCCCGCCAACAAAGGCGCCAAAGAAACCGTCAAATACCAGGCCGACTACATCTTTTGGAAGGCCGCCTAACGCCTAGTTAAGGCCAAAAATCAGCGTGTAGGTGTTGATGCCTGCACGCTGACGGCAGATGGCCACTAGCTGTGTCGCCGCCTTTCGCCAAGCTGAAAACACACCCGCCTGTGGTGGCTTAATTCTGCTTTTATTGAGCATTGAGGGCAGCAACACATGGTCAGAATGGCGTTTTCGGCGCAGCTTGAGTACGAGGTACTTGATGCAGGCTGCGATTTCATTTTCAACATTCAGGCCGCGTACACGCCGCGGCAAACGGTGGTCGAAGAGTCTCTCGGCCTGGAACCGGCGCTGACAGCCAGCTACTACACCGACCCGCAAACCCACAGCCGGTTTATCGCTTTGCAAGCTGCGCAGGGCCGCCTGAGTGTTCGCTACAGCGCGGTGGTTGATCTGATTCATTTTGAGGCCGCGCCGGGCGAGCTGTTTGAGCTCAGCCCGCAGGCGCTACCCGGCTCTGTATTGCCCTATCTGTACCCTAGCCGCTATTGCCAGTCAGACCGGTTGCTGGCCTTTGCTGGACAACAGTTTGGCGGCTTGAGCGCAGGCTACAGCCGGGCCAAGGCGATTTGTGACTGGGTGGGCCAGCATGTGAGTTTTCAGGGCAACACCAGCAACAGCAACACGTCAGCACTGGACACGTTGATTGATCGGGTCGGCGTGTGCCGGGATTTTGCGCATTTGATGATTGCCCTATGCCGCGCCATCAACTTACCGGCACGCATGGTCAGCGGCATGGATTACGGCGCAGACCCGGCGCTGGGCCCGCCTGATTTTCATGCCTATGTGGAGGTGTATCTGTGCGACGCATCGGGGGCGGGGCGCTGGTATATGTTTGACCCGTCAGGCACAGCGATACCGATGGGGTTTGTGCGCTTTTGCACTGGGCGTGATGCGGCAGACATTGCCTTTGCGACGATATTTGGCAGCGTCAATGCAGCGCAACCGGTCATCAGCATTCAGGCGGTGCCCGATGCGTGGGGCCAGCTGGTGGTGCCGCAGCATGTGGGCTATGCGCTGTCGACAGACGGTGCGTAAATACAGGGCGGCTAGTCTGCTTTTTGTGCTGCGCGGCGCCTGTCCCTGAAAGCTTGCACTTCGCCGACCACGCCTTTGCGAAATGCCAGTACGCACACCACAAAAATGACCCCGATGATCACGGTGACCCACGAGCCCACCTTGTCGGCCAGCAGGTTTTGCAGCGAAATCACAATGCCAGCGCCCATGACCGGGCCAAAAAAGGTGCCGACACCGCCTAGCAGCGTCATCAAAATCACTTCGCCCGACGACGACCAGTGCACGTCGGTCAGGGTGGCAAAACCCATGACCAGTGTCTTCATCGAGCCCGCTAGGCCAGCCAGCGCCGCCGACAGCACAAACGCCAGCAGCTTGTAGCGGTCGACCTGGTAGCCCAGCGAAATCGCGCGGGGCTCGTTCTCACGAATCATCTTGAGCACCTGGCCAAAAGGCGAGTTCACGATGCGCGAAATCAACAAAAAGCAGGCGACAAATATCGACACCACCAGGTAGTACAAGGCCAGGTCTGATTCGAGCGACATCAGTCCAAACAGTTTGCCGCGCGGCACCCCTTGCAAGCCGTCTTCACCGCCCGTAAAAGGCGCTTGTAGGCAAACAAAGTACACCATCTGCGCAATGGCCAGCGTGATCATCGCAAAGTAAATGCCCTGCCTGCGAATGGCGACCAACCCCACCAGCAAGCCAATCAACCCGGCGGCTACAGCGCCCGCCAGCAAGGCGAGTTCAGGCGTCCAGTTTTGCGATTTGATGAACCAGCCAGTGACGTACGCCGCTGAGCCGAAAAAAGCTGCATGGCCAAAAGAAAGCAGGCCGGTAAACCCCAGGAGCAAGTTAAAAGCGCAGGCAAACAAGGCAAAGCACAGCAGCTTCATCACGAACACCGGATACAGCCCGAGGAAGGGTGCAGCGAGTGCAAACGCCAAAAGCAAAAGGTAGGTGATGCGGGTGACTTTGGCAGCTTTGCCCATCAATGTGTTCGAAGCGGTCATGCTCAAGCCTCCTTTCCGAAAAGGCCAGCCGGCTTGACCATCAGCACAAACACCATGATGACAAACACCACAATGTTCGATGCCTCCGGGTAAAACACGCGCGTCAGCCCTTCGATGATGCCCAAGCCGAGCCCGGTAATGACCGAACCCAAAATCGAGCCCATGCCGCCAATCACCACCACCGCAAACACGACGATGATAAGGTTGGACCCCATCAGCGGATTTACCTGAATGATGGGCGCAGCCAGCACGCCTGCCAATGCAGCCAGCGCAGCACCCGCGCCGTAGGTCAGCATCACCATCAGCGGTACATTGATACCAAAAGCCTGCACCAGTGGCGCGTTTTCAGTGCCAGCGCGCAGGTAAGCGCCCAGGCGGGTACGTTCAATCAAATACCAGGTGCCCAGGCAAATGACCAGCGACACCAGCACCACCCAGGCGCGGTAGTTGGGCAGCACCATAAAGCCGAGGTTGGTAGCGCCTTGCAGAAGTTCGGGCACCGGGTAGCTCTGGCCAGACACGCCATATAGCTCGCGAAAAATACCTTCAGCAATCAGCGACAAACCAAAGGTGAGCAGCAAGCCATACAGCGGGTCAAGCTTGTACAGGTGCTTGAGAAAAAGCCGCTCAATCACCACGCCTAAAACACCGACCGTCAAAGGAGCCAAAACCAGCGCCGCCCAGTAGTTGATACCGAGCTGGTCCATCATGATCCACGCAGCAAACGCGCCCAGCATGTACAGCGCACCATGGGCAAAATTAACGATGCCCAGCAAGCCAAAAATCACCGCCAGCCCCAGGCTCAGCATGGCGTAAAAAGCGCCATTAACCAAGCCCAGCAACAACTGGCCTAAAAAAGCTTGCAGGGGAATACCGAAAATTTCCATGGTGATCTTGGCTACCAGGTCAGATTACTTTTTGAGCAGCGCGCATTTGGACTCAGCCACCGTGGTGAAGGCCTGGTCACCGGGTACTTTGGCGATGGTTGTGTAGTAGTCCCATGGCGTGATGGATGCTTTGGAGCTCTTGACTTCAAACAAATACATGTCGTGGATCATGCGGCCATCCGCGCGGATTTGACCTTTGTTGTAGAAGTCGTCGATCTTCATCGATTTCATGGTGCCCATAACTTTGTCTGCGTCGGTGGTGCCGGCGGTTTGTACGGCCTTGAGGTAATTGGTCGTTGCCGAGTAATCAGCGGCTTGCAGGCTTGATGGCATGCGCTTGTATTTGTCAAAAAAGCGCTTGGCAAACTTGCGCGATGCGTCGTCCTGGTTCCAGTACCAGCTGTCGGCCAGTTGCAAGCCCTCCGTGGTGGCCAGCCCCAGGCTGTGCACGTCGTTGATGAAAACCAGCAGGCCCGCAACTTTCATGGTTTTGGTGATGCCGAATTCTTTGGCCGCCTTCATCGCGTTGATGGTGTCGCCGCCCGCATTGGCCAGACCCAGGATTTGCGCCTTGGACGCTTGTGCCTGGAGCAGGAAGGACGAAAAATCAGATGCGTTCAGCGGATGCCGAACCGAGCCTGCCACCGTGCCGCCATTGGCCTTGACCACGGTCGATGCGTCGCCTTCCAGTGAATAACCAAAAGCATAGTCGGCGGTCAGAAAGTACCAGCTTTTGTTGCCTGCCTTGACCAGCGCCGAGCCAGCCACTTTGGCCAGCGCGACGGTGTCGTAAGCATAGTGAACGGTGTAGGCCGAGCAGTCTTCATTCGTCAGGCGGGCAGAACCTGCACCGATGGCAATGAAAGGGCGTTTTTTCTCAGCCATCACTTTGGACATGGCAATTGCCGTACCCGAGCTGGTGCCGCCAATCAGCATCGACAGGCCGTCTTTGTCAACCCACTCGCGGGCTTTGGACGAGGCCACATCGGCCTTGTTTTGATGGTCAGCAGTCAGCACTTCAACGGAGCGTCCGAGTACTTTGCCGCCGAAGTCCTGCACGGCCCACTTGATCATTTCAGCGCCCGCCGGGCCGTCAATGTCTGCATACAAGCCGGACATGTCGGTGATAAAACCAATTTTGACGGGCCCCGTGTTTTGCGCCAAAACCGGCGTTAAAGCAGTAGCGCCCAAGCCAAGAACCAAGGCGGCGACGAGCGGTTTGAGTGATGCTAATTTCATGGGTTTCTCCGGTTAAGGGGTTTGTTAAGTGAACTAAAAAATCGAGCGCTTGAGCTGGTCAGTCAGACACCCAAATACTCTTGCAGCATGGCCATATTCTGGGTCAGCTCAGACTGCACAAATTGTTTGACGATGGTGCCGTGTTCCATGACATAAAAGCGGTCGGCCAGCGGCGCGGCAAAGCGAAAGTTCTGCTCGACCAGCACAATCGTGTAACCCTTGGCCTTAAGCGTCAAAATCATCTCGGCCAGCTTTTGCACAATCACCGGCGCCAGGCCTTCAGAGATTTCATCGAGCAACAGCAGCCGTGCACCAGTGCGCAAAATACGCGCGACCGCCAGCATTTGCTGCTCGCCGCCCGACAGCCGCGTGCCCGGGCTGCTGGCGCGCTCTTTCAGGTTGGGGAACATCGCGTAAATCTCGTCGATACCCATGCCGCCCGGCGCTATCGTGGGCGGCAGCATCAGGTTTTCTTCAGCGCTCAAAGACGCAAAAATGCCGCGCTCTTCCGGGCAGTAGCCCACGCCAATGCCCAGCCGGGCGATGTTGTGCGGTGCCAGCTTGCTGGATTCTTCGCCACTGATTTTGATCGAACCTTTGCGCGTACCCGTCAAGCCCATAATGGCCCGCATGGTGGTGGTGCGGCCAGCGCCGTTGCGGCCCAGCAGTGTGACGACCTCGCCCTCGCTGACCGTCAGATTCACGCCATGCAGGATGTGCGACTCGCCATACCAGGCGTGGAGGTTTTCAATCTTCAAAAGTTCGTTTGACATGCTCAATGTGCACCGACAAGTTCGGTATTGGATTTACCCATGTACGCTTCAATCACCAGCGGGTTCCGGGCCACCTCGTTGTACGGGCCATCAGCAATGATCGCCCCGCGCTGCAACACCGTGATGCGGTCAGCGATGGTTGAGACCACATTCATGTTGTGTTCCACCATCAAAATAGTGCGGCCGGCAGAAACTTTTTTGATCAGCTGGGTAACGCGGTCAACGTCTTCATGGCCCATGCCCTGCGTAGGTTCGTCCAGCAGCATCAGTTCTGGCTCAAGCGCCTGTGTGGTGGCCAGCTCAAGCGCGCGCTTGCGCCCATACGGCAGGTTTACCGTCATTTCATCGGCAAAGCTGCTCAGGTCTACTTCGGCGAGCAGCTCACGCGCGCGTTCGTGCAGATGGAAAAGTGAGTTTTCAGGCTTCCAGAAATGAAACGACGTGCCGAGGTTGCGCTGCAGCGCCGCACGCACGTTTTCAAGCACCGTCATGTGCGGGAAAACGGCCGAAATCTGAAACGACCGCACAATGCCGCGAATCGCGGTTTGGGCAGGTTTTTCATGGGTGATATCAACGCCGTTAAAGGTGATGGTGCCGCGCGTCGGCGGCAAAAACTTTGTCAACAGGTTGAAAAAAGTGGTTTTGCCAGCGCCGTTCGGGCCAATCAATGCGTGGATGTGTCCGCGCTGGACTTTTAAATCCACATTGTTGACGGCGACGAATCCCTTGAATTCTTTACTCAGACCGCGCGTTTCAAGAATAAATTCGACTGACAAATGGCTCTCCAGCACAAAGCGGGTTGATCTTGTGATCATTCCAATAACACTCAGATGCCAATGGTAGCTGCCCATCGGCGCGCTGCTACCGGGTGTTACCACTAGGACCCCTAGGACCACTAGGACCGCCAAGGCACCCCGAAACTTGGAAAAACGACCAGGTTTGGCTTTCTTTGAGGCTGGGAAAAATGACACTGTGCTCCAGCGCAGATGTGTCTTTACGGTGACGCTACCGTCGCAAGGCCCAGTAGCTTAAAATCCGTTGTTAACCCTTTTCCACCTGGAGTTCCCCATGCCCAAAAAAATCAGAGTCGAAGCTGACATCTGCGCCCCAAAGCCGATCCCGCCAAAGGGCCACAGCGCTTCTTCACCCCATGGCCAAAAAGTAAGCCTTGAACGCGGCACATCAACCCGCAGCAAAAAGAACCCCGGCAAGCGTCCTAAAAAGGGCGGTTGATCGCTGCCAGCGTCACGCTGGTGCATGAAGAGCGGCTGCTGAGGCCGCTTTTTTCTTTTGGTGCCTGAGTAAGCCTAAAATAGCTTTTCAGATCATCGAATATGCTAAAATATGCTGTTAACCCAATAAATACGGGCGCGAGCAGCTATAGATTAAATAGCATCAGATTGTGGGTAACCAGTGTTACATATTGCGCCGGTACTGCCCACCCACCTCAAACAGCGCATTGGTAATCTGCCCCAACGAACACACCCGCACCGCGTCCATCAGCACATCAAACACGTTGGCGTTGTCGATCACGGCTTTTTGCAGGCGTTTTAGCATGGCGGGTGCATCAAGAGCATGCGCAGCATGAAAGTCGTTCAGCCGTTTTAGCTGGCTTTGCTTTTCGTCTTCGGTTGATCGGGCCAGCTCTAATGTGTCCATCACCGCATCGCCGTGCGGATTGCGAAAGGTGTTGACGCCGATGATGGGCAGCTCGCCGGTATGTTTCAGCATTTCGTAGTGCATTGACTCGTCTTGAATGCGGCCGCGCTGGTAGCCAGTTTCCATCGCACCCAGCACGCCGCCGCGCTCGGCAATTCGTTCAAACTCTTGCAGCACGGCTTCTTCAAGCAGCTCAGTCAGCTCTTCAATGATGAAGGCACCCTGGGTTGGATTTTCGTTTTTGGCCAGGCCCCATTCGCGGTTGATGATGAGCTGAATCGCCATGGCGCGGCGCACTGAATCTTCTGTCGGCGTCGTGATGGCTTCGTCAAACGCGTTGGTGTGCAGGCTGTTGCAGTTGTCGTAAATCGCAATCAGCGCTTGCAGCGTAGTGCGAATGTCGTTGAACTGGATTTCTTGCGCGTGCAGGCTGCGGCCACTGGTCTGAATGTGGTACTTCAGCTTTTGGCTGCGCTCGTTGGCACCATATTTTTCTTTCATCGCAACCGCCCAGATGCGGCGTGCCACGCGGCCCATGACGGTGTATTCAGGGTCCATGCCGTTGCTGAAGAAAAAGCTCAAATTAGGAGCGAAGTCATCAATGTGCATGCCGCGCGCCAGGTACGCTTCAACAAAGGTAAAACCATTGCTCAGGGTGAAGGCGAGCTGCGAAATCGGGTTGGCACCTGCCTCGGCAATGTGATAACCGCTGATCGACACGCTGTAAAAATTACGCACCCGGTTATGCACAAAGTACTGGGCAATGTCACCCATGACTTTGAGGCTGAACTCGGTCGAGAAGATGCAGGTGTTTTGGCCCTGGTCTTCTTTCAGAATGTCGGCCTGCACCGTGCCGCGTACGTTTTCTTGCACCCATTCGCGGATTTTTGCGGCCTCGGTGGCGGTCGGGACGCGGCGATTGTCTAGCTTGAACTTGTCCATGTTCTGGTCGATGGCGGTGTTCATGAACATCGCCAGAATGCTCGGCGCTGGGCCATTGATCGTCATGGACACCGAGGTTGACGGGCTGCACAAATCAAAGCCGCCGTACAGCACCTTCATGTCATCGAGTGTGGCAATGCTCACGCCGCTGTTGCCCACTTTGCCGTAAATGTCGGGCCGCAGTCCGGGATCGTTGCCGTACAGCGTGACCGAGTCAAACGCGGTCGACAAGCGCTTGGCGGCCATGCCTTCGCTCAGCAATTTAAAGCGGGTGTTGGTGCGAAACGCATCGCCTTCACCGGCAAACATGCGGGTCGGATCTTCGCCTTCGCGCTTGAAGGCAAAGGTGCCTGCGGTATAGGGGTAGCTGCCGGGCACGTTGTCGAGCATCAGCCACTGCAACACATCGCCGTCGTCGTGATACTTGGGCAGGCTGACCTTGCGAATCGGCGTGCCGGAGAGGGATTTGGTGACGAGTGCGGTGCGGATTTCTTTGTCGCGTATGTTCACCACATATTCATCACCGGCATAAGCAGTCTGCATGTCGGGCCACTGGGCCAGCAGGGCCCGTGCGTCTGCGTCCATGCGGGCTTTGCGGTGTCCTGCCAGGTCAAGCGCAGCTTCGGCTGCGGGGGCGCGCTCGGGTTTGCCTTCTTTCAGCATGGCTGCGGCTGCTTTAAGCTGCTGCACTTCGCGCGCCAGCTGGCCTTGGGCGATGGCGCGCTTTTTGTAGCTGCGCACGGTGTCTGATATTTCAGCCAAGTAACGCGTGCGTGCGGCCGGCACAACAGGCGTCTGGTTGGTGCTGTGGCGTACGTCTGCTGTGGGCAGCGTGCCGTCAGTTAACTTCAAACCCAGCTCGGCCAATCGCGGCTTCATGGCTTGGTACAGCGCAGTCACGCCGTCGTCGTTAAAGCGTGCAGCCATGGTGCCAAATACCGGCATTTTGCCCAGCGGTGTTCCCCAGGCTTCCTTGTTGCGCTGCACTTGTTTGGCCACGTCGCGCAGGGCGTCCAGTGAGCCTTTGCGGTCAAACTTGTTGATGGCCACAAACTCGGCAAAGTCCAGCATGTCGATTTTTTCGAGCTGGCTGGCCGCGCCAAACTCGGGCGTCATCACGTACATCGGCACATCCACATGCGGCACGATGGCGGCGTCGCCCTGGCCAATGCCGGACGTTTCGACCACGATCAAGTCAAAGCCAGCGCATTTGCAGGCGGCGATCACGTCGGGCAGGGCCTGGCTGATCTCTGAGCCGAATTCGCGTGTGGCCAACGACCGCATAAACACTCTAGGTCCGGCAGACCAGGGGTTTATCGCGTTCATGCGGATGCGGTCACCAAGCAATGCGCCGCCGCTTTTGCGGCGTGACGGGTCAATGCTGATAACAGCAACATGCAGCGCATCGTTTTGATCCAGCCGCAGGCGGCGTATCAGCTCATCAGTTAGCGACGATTTACCTGCACCCCCAGTACCCGTGATGCCTAAAACTGGTATCTTTTTGATAGCTGCTCGCGCCCGTATTTGTTGGGCTAAAACCCTATTTGTATCATTATTTACCTTGTCCTTCTCCAATGCGGTAATGAGTTGAGCCAGCGCACGCCAGGCCGCTGCAGTATGGCCCGCTACCGCATCAATGCTGCTGGGTGCGTAACCCGTCAAATCCTTGTCGCAGCGCATCACCATCTCGCCAATCATGCCGGCCAAGCCCATCTTCTGGCCGTCTTCAGGGCTGTAAATGCGGGTCACGCCGTAGGCATGCAGCTCCTTGATTTCAGGCGGCACAATCACGCCGCCGCCACCGCCAAATACCTGAATATGTTCGCCACCCCGGCTTTTAAGCAAATCGACCATGTACTTGAAGTATTCGACGTGGCCGCCTTGGTAACTGCTGATGGCGATGCCCTGTGCGTCTTCTTGAAGAGCAGCTGTGACAACCTCGTCCACGCTGCGGTTGTGGCCGAGATGGATGACTTCAGCGCCCATGCTTTGCAAAATGCGCCGCATGATGTTGATGGCAGCGTCGTGCCCGTCGAAGAGGCTGGCTGCCGTGACGAACCTCACCTTGTGGATAGGGCGGTACGTGGCTAGGGCTTTGTATTCTGCGGACAAGTCGGTCATGGGATTTCCAGGGCAAGGGCTAAACACATCTGCATCGGGCGCTGCCAGTCTTTTGGTGCGCCGTTTGTGCATGATATTACGTTTACGTAAACGTCAATCAGTCGGTCGTGCGCAGCGCAGTACGCGCTGAAGAAATTTAAGGGTTAACCCGCGAGCATTGAATTTTCTATTGCAAGATTGATCGGACAAAAGCTATCCTGATGGGGTGTCTTTTCTGTCAATTTGCTGAAAACACTGAGACGGTCGGCGGCCAAATAGGATAAATTAGAGGGCTGCGCTTAGTTTGTGAAATTAAGCTGCTGCGATTTAGCCAGCCGACCGATACGCGACTTTTGCGGATGGCCAAAATTGTTCATGTGCCTTGCCAATAACTTACCCACCTGGAGACAATACGATGATGCGTTTTACCAAATTAGCCACGCAACTTGCCCTGGCATCCGCCATACTTTGCTCTGCTGGCGCAGCCACAGCGGCTGACCCTATCAAAATTGGCGTTGCCGGCCCGTTCACGGGTGGCTCGTCGTCGATGGGAGTTAGCATGCGTGACGGTGTGCGCCTGGCGACTGCCGAAATCAACAAGGCTGGCGGCGTGATGGGCCGTCAGATCGTTCTGGTCGAGCGCGACGACGAAGCCAAAAACGAGCGCGGTGTGCAAATCGCGCAAGAGCTGATCAGCAAGGAAAAAGTCAGCGCTACCGTCGGTTACATCAACACCGGCGTGGCACTCGCTTCGCAGCGCTTTTTTCAGGAAGCCAAAATCCCGGTCATCAACAACGTGGCCACGGGCAGCATTGTGACCAAGCAATTTCCTGACCAAGCTGAAAACTACATCTTTCGCAACGCAGCGCACGACAGCATCCAGGCCCCAATGATTGTCGAGGAAGCCATCACGCGCAAGGGTTACAAAAAAGTAGCGATCCTGGCCGACTCCACCAATTACGGCCAGTTGGGTCGTGACGACCTGGAAAAAGCCCTCGCTGCCAAAGGCGTGAAAGCGGTGGCTGTTGAAAAGTTCAACATCAAGGATGTGGACATGACCGCCCAGTTGCTGAAAGCCAAAGAGGCCGGTGCTGAAGCCGTGCTGACTTATGGCATTGGCCCCGAGCTGGCACAAATCGCCAACGGCATGACCAAGCTGGGCTGGAAAGTCCCAATGATTGGCAGCTGGACGCTGTCTATGGCCAACTACATTGACAACGCAGGCCCAGGCGGCGAGGGCGCGCGCATGCCGCAAACCTTCATTCAAGAGCCAACCACGCCGCAGCGCCAGTCGTTCATCATCAACTACCTGAAAACCTTCAACCCAAAAAACGCGCGCATTGACTCGCCCGTGTCGGCTGCGCAAGGTTACGACTCGATTTACCTGCTGGCAGCGGCCATCAAGCAGGCCAATTCCACTGACGGCTCGAAAATCCGCCTGGCGCTGGAAGATCTGAAGACCCCCGTGGTCGGCGTGGTCACCACCTACAACAAGCCATTTACCGCCAAGGACCACGAAGCCATCACCGCGAACATTCCGGTGTTTGGTGAAGTCAAAGGCCAGCGCGTGGTGTACGCCTACCCGGCTGACCAGCAAAAAGCATCTGAAGTTCGCGTCAAGAAGTAATCTCCAGGCGCTACAAAAAGCGTAGCGCACCGCGCGGGTTTTAAAAAGCCTGCGCGGTGTTTTTTTGTCCGGGCGGGCGCGTGCAGCAAGGCTAATGTTCGATTTTTAGTGAAAGTGTTTGTATGGAAATCCTGCTTCAACTGATCTACAGTGGCGTAGCGCTCGGCATGATCTACGCGGTCATTGCGTTTGGCTACCAGCTCACTTTCCAAACATCTGACACACTAAATTTCGGTCAGGGTGATGCGCTCATGCTGGGGGCCATGGTGGGTTTGACGCTGGTCAACATGGGCGTCAATTACTGGTTGATGTTGCCACTGGTGATCGTTTTTGGCCTGTTTCAGGGCGGCCTGGTTGAGCGCATCGGCGTGCGGCCAGCCATCAAAATCAAAAGTGAGTTTGGCTGGATCATGTCCACCATCGCCCTGGGCATTATTTTCAAAAACGTGGCAGAAAATATTTGGGGCCGGGACGACCTGAAGTTCCCATCCCCTCTGCCTGAGTCACCGCTCAAAGTGTTCGGCGCCAATGTGCTGCCGATGGAAATACTGGTGGTGGTCGGCGCGGTGCTGATGATGTTGGCGGTCGAATTTTTTAACCGTAAAACGATTTACGGCAAGGCTGTGGTGGCGACTTTCAATGACCGGGACGCCGCCAAACTGATGGGCATCAACACTGGCTTGGTGATTACTTTCTCCTATGCGCTGTCGTCTGCTACCGCAGGTTTTGCAGGCGCGCTGATTGCGCCGCTGACGCTGACCGGTGCCACGATGGGTGCGGTCCTGGGTCTCAAGGCGTTTGCCGTAGCTATTATTGGCGGGCTGACCAGCGGCTTGGGCATTATTGTGGGCGGCATTATTTTGGGTGTGGCGGAGACGACCACGGGTTTTTACATTTCTACCGGGTACAAAGACGTGCCTGGCCTGGTGTTGCTGCTTTTGGTCCTGGCGTTCAAGCCCGCCGGTCTGTTTGGTAAATCCGCTATCAAGAAAGTTTGAAGATGAATCTCAAGACTTTGATTGCGGCGGTGCTGGGCCTTGCCCTGCTGGCTGCTGCACCGCTGCTGACCAGCAACTCGTACTACGTTCACATGATCGGCACGATCATGATTTACGCCATCTTGCTGTACGGGCTGGACATTGTGGTCGGCTACACCGGTCAGGTGTCGCTGGGCCATTCTGGCCTTTTTGGTGTCGGTTCTTACACAGCTGGCGTGCTGTTTTTAAAGCTCGGTGCGCCGCTGTGGCTGATCATCCCGAGCAGTATCGTTGTGACCGCTGGTTTTGGCGCGCTTCTGGCACTGCCAGCGCTGCGCGTCACCGGGCCGTACCTGGCCATGGTCACGCTGGCTTTCGGCACCATCATTCAGATTTTGATCAATGAGATGACCTTTCTCACGGAAGGTCCGTTGGGCATCAAAATCCCAAAGCCATCAATAGCCGGGCACAAGTTGAGCGAGCATGAGTTCTACTGGCTGACATTTGCGCTCATGGTGCTGTCGCTGGTGGTGGTGCACCGCATTTTGAAGTCGCAATTGGGCCGTGCCTTTGAGGCGCTACGCGGCAGCCCGGTAGCGTCAGATTGCATGGGCGTCTCGGTGTACCGCTACAAGGTATATGCGTTTGTGATCAGCGCCGGTTTTGCCGGGTTGGCGGGTTGCTTGTATGCGTATTCAGAACAATACATTTCGCCCAACACCTACAACTTTGAGCTGACGGTATTGTTTTTATTGGCCGTCATCATGGGTGGACGCAAAACCCGGTCCGGCGCTCTGCTGGGCGCCGCAATAATCGTGATCTTGCCCAAGTTGCTGGACGATTTGGAAATGTTCCGTGTTGTTGCTTCGGGCCTGGCGGTGCTGATGCTCATCGGTGCAGTGATAGGTATTGCCAAAAAGATGACGACGCCCAAGGCCATGGCGATTCCCGTCGTAGGGACCATTGCACTGGCTGGTTTTTCATACTGGCTGCAGTCCATCACCGATTGGCGCTTGAGCATTTTCGGCTTGATGATTTTGTTCGTTGTGTATTACCTGCAAGACGGTATTGTTGGTTTTGCACGCAGCCTGTTTGCGCGTAAAACCAGTGCAGACAAGCGTGTTGCGAGCGTGTCGGGTAAAGACGCGGTCATGGTGGCGGCACACGCCGGTGCCAGCGAGACCGGTACTGACCTCCTTGTCGCCACGGGTGTGCTGATGCAGTTCGGCGGTTTGAAAGCCATCAACCAGGTTGACTTGCGCATCAAGCGCGGCACCATTCACGGCCTGATCGGCCCTAACGGCTCTGGCAAGAGCACCATGATGAACGTGTTGACGGGTATTTATGTGCCAACTGCGGGCAGCATTGACTTTGCTGGCCGTTCAGTTGTGGGCCGTACCTCGTCGGACATTGCCTTATCCGGAATTGCGCGCACCTTTCAAAACGTGCAGTTGTTTGGCGAGATGACTGCGCTGCAAAATATTCAGGTCGGCTTGCACCACACCTTTGCCAGTAATTTTGTTGACGTATCGCTGCACACTCCGCGTTTTAACTGCGAAGAGTTGGCGGCTACCGAGCGCGGCCTGGGGCTGCTTGATTTTGTTGGCTTGGGTAACCTGGCTTACGAGGAAGCACGCAACTTACCGTACGGCAAGCAGCGCTTGCTGGAGATCGCTCGGGCCCTGGCTCTTGACCCGCAACTGCTGTTGCTGGACGAGCCCGCCGCTGGCCTGACCGCACCCGACATCAAGGAGTTGGTGGCCATCATCCGCAAAATCCGCGACCACGGCATCACCCTGATTTTGATTGAACACCACATGGACGTGGTGATGCAGCTCTGCGACACGGTGTCGGTGCTGGATTTCGGCCAGAAAATTGCTGAAGGCAAGCCCGCAGAAGTACAGGCAAATGAGAAGGTCATCGAGGCATACCTCGGCGGCACAGCAGCCTAAGGAAGACAAAAATGCTAAGTATTAAAAATCTCGAAGCAGGTTACGGCAAAGTGCAGGTGCTGCACGGCATTTCAATGGAAGTGCCCAAGGGAAAAGTGGTGACGCTGATTGGCTCCAACGGCGCGGGTAAAACCACCACCATGCGCGCCATTTCAGGAATGATCAAGCCCAGCTCGGGCGAGATAACGCTGCATGGCAAGCGTGTTGATGGCCTTGAGTCTTATGCGATTGCCAAGCAAGGCCTGGCGCATTCGCCCGAAGGCCGCCGCGTGTTTGCCACCATGACAGTGACTGACAATTTGATTTTGGGCGCTTTCCCGCGCTTGACAGGCAGCCGCCCAAAGGGGGATGTGCCGGGAGACCTTGAGCGTGCGATGGAGCTGTTCCCGCGCCTGAAGGAGCGGCGCAACCAGCTGGCGGGCACGCTGTCTGGCGGCGAGCAACAAATGCTGGCCATGGCGCGCGCCGTGATGTTGAATCCTGAAATCGTCCTGCTCGATGAGCCGTCCATGGGCCTGGCACCGATCTTGGTGGAAGAAGTGTTTCGCATCATTTCCGACCTGAAATCGCGCGGGGTCACCATGCTGCTGGTTGAGCAGTTTGCTGCAGCTGCACTGAAGGTGGCTGACTACGGTTACGTGCTGGAAAACGGCCGCATATCGGTGCACGGCGACGCGACCAAACTGCGCGACGACCCCGCCGTGAAAGCTGCGTACTTAGGCGGCGGTCACTAGCCGGTCAGACGATTTTGAGACCCTTGAGGGCAGGGTCTCCCGGTGGAAATCGCAGCTTGAGCCCCAGCAGCGCATCACGCACCAACGTGGCAATCATCAAATTGCGATGCACCTTTGAGTCAGCAGGAACGATCGTCCACGGCGCCCAAGCCGTGCTGGTCGCGTTCAGCAGCGCTTCATAAGCTTTTTGGTAGGGCTTGAATTGCTTGCGCGCTTCAATGTCGCCGAGTGCAAACTTCCAGTGCTTGGTCTCGTCGTCGATGCGCTCTTGCAGGCGCACGCGCTGCTCGTCAAAACTGATGTGCAGCATAAACTTCAAAATCACCGTGCCGTTCTCGGTCAACATGCGTTCAAAGTCATTGATCTGCACAAAGCGCTGCTCAGTTTGCTTGGGGCTTATCCAGCCATTGACGGGCGGCACCAGCACGTCTTCGTAATGGCTGCGGTTAAAAATCATGGTCTCGCCGTTGCCCGGCACTTGTTGGTGGATGCGCCACAGATAGTCGTGCGCACGTTCTGCTTCGTTCGGCGCTCTCCAGGCGACGGTGTGTACGCCGAGAGGGCTCATGCGGTTGAACACGCCGCGTAGCGTACCGTCTTTGCCTGATGTGTCGGTGCCCTGCAAAATCACCAGCAGCTTATAGCGCTTATCGGCGTAAAAGAGGTTTTGCAAACCATCCAGCTCAAGGGCCAGCGCTTCGGTGGCGGCAATATCGGCCTGCTTGTCGCCGCTTGAAAACGGTTTGGCCGCCGGGTCAAAGTCTTTCAGTGAGCGCTCTTTGGCCAGCGGCCACTGCCAATCTGAACGGTCGGATTTTTTGGGCACGCCTGGCTCCTGGTGTTTGGGTTGCTGCTGTAACTTCAGAGCTGACTATAAGGCGAGTAAGGTTAAAAGCTAAAATTTAGTCCCCCAAATTTGCGCGTAGAACCATGCCCCCAAATGTGAATGATGCAGTCGACCGCTATGCCGGCGATGTGACAGCCTTGCAGGCTTTTGCTTGGTGGCAATCGGGCGATGCGGTGCTGGTAGATGTTCGCACTGATGCCGAACGCGAGTGGGTCGGCTTTGTGCCGGGCGCCATTGCGGTGGCATTCAAACAGTGGCCCGGCATGGCGCTCAACCCCGACTTTGACCAGAGCCTTACCGCCGCTGTTCCAGCGGGTAAAAAAGTCCTGCTGCTCTGCCGCAGTGGCATTAGATCAATCGCGGCCGCCAAACGCGTAACCAAGCTGGGGATGCAGGCTTACAGCATCCTTGAAGGGTTTGAAGGCGACCCTGACAGCCACGCGCAGCGCGGCAGCTCGGGCGGCTGGCGGCTTCAAGGTTTGCCTTGGCAGCAGACTTGACCAGTCTGCCAAGCTTGAAACATAGAGTAACAAAACAGGCAAAAACGCCACATCTCATCAGGCGTTTTAGTAACCCGATAGTTGTCTTTTACTGCTGATAAGCCAATTTATGGCCCTACCCCCTGTCAGATCTGACAGGGGGTACACGCAAGTTATGTATCCAGGCGCTTTCAATGGTGATTCCTTTAATTTATTTGGAGTTACCACATGCAAGTTCTT
>JANYED010000090.1 GCA_025363315.1 Polaromonas sp. | reverse complement strand
GTGGTTTTGTCGCAGCCATCAGCAGCACCACGCCGTCCAGTGGATTGCCGCGTATGCTTTCCTCAACGTCCATACTTGCCAAGTTGCGGTAAAGCATGGCGGTGGGCCGCAACAGCGTCTCGCCCAAGCTCATGACCGGGAACTCCAGAGGGAAACCGTCGGCTTCGTAAATACCGATCTTGACTTGTTCAGCCAGCGTGCGGAAATGAGAGTTGCAGGGCGTGAGTTCGCTAAAGGTATTGCAAATGCCAATCACCGGACAGCCGTCGAACTGATCGTCTAAGACACCCTTACCCTTGACCCAGCTACGGTAAACAAAGCCATCGCGGTCTTGGCGGCCGAACCACTGCTGGCTGCGCAGTTCTTCAGGTTTCTTTCTCGTCATTGATTGTTCCTTGGCTCTTCCGAGGACGGGGGCAGCGCGTTGATCGAAGCGACAAAGTCGGCCAGCATGGGTACAAAGCGTTCTCCCTGCCCTGCCGCCTCCATTGCGGCAAAACCATTTTTCACCTGCGCCTGAAAAGGGCTCACCATTCCCAATTCATTGGCCATGCTGGCCAGGTAGCGCATGTCCTTGTGCGCGTTGCTGATGGTGAAGCGGTGCGCGTTTTCGTCTTGCATCAATGACCATTGCATGAACGTGTCGTAAAACGGACTGCGCATGCGACCAGAGCCGAGAACCGAGTGAAATTGTTCAATCGACAACCCGGACTTGCGCGAGATAGCCAGCGCCTCTGCAAACAACGCCGCATAGCCCATAGCAACAAAGTTGTTGATGAGCTTCATTTTGTGGCCCAGGCCCACAGGTCCCAGGTGCACGATGTTGCTAGCCCAGCAGCGCAGCACCGGGGTTATGCGCTCAAAAGTAGCCGGGTCTGATCCGACCATCGTGTCTAAAGTCCCAGCCTCCGCCTCTTTGGGTGTGCGGGACAAAGGGGCGTCGACAAATTTGATGCCACGAGCTTGCGCCTGCGCGGCCAAAGCAAGTGTCGAAACCGGATTCGAGGTCGAGCAGTCGATGATCACGGCCCCTGGCTGCAGTTGCGCCAGCAGCCCGTCGTCGCCCAGCATCAGGGTTTCGACCTGCGGCGAACCCGTAACGCAAAGGTGCACGATATCGCAGTGCTGGGCCAGTTGTCGCACGCTTTGAACTTCAATCGCGCCAAGCGACACCAGGTGATCTACAGGTTGGCGATTACGGTGTCCTAGCACCGTGAGTTGGTAGCCCTTGCTGACGATGTTCTTCGCCATGCCGTGACCCATCAAACCAACCCCGATGAAGCCGATAGCGGGCTGTACGTTACTCACGAACTCACTCCTTGACAGACCCGGTCATGCCCGAGACGTAGTGTTCCACGAAGAAGGAGTAAACGAAAGCTACCGGCAGGGAGCCTAGCAGCGCGCCTGCCATGAGCGAACCCCAGTGGTATACATCCCCCTCCACTAATTCGGTCACCACACCCACAGGTACGGTTTTGTTCTCGGATGAAGAGATGAAGGTCAGTGCGTAAATGAATTCGTTCCAGCTCAAAGTGAAAGCGAAAATGCCGGCCGAAATTAACCCCGGCACGGCCAACGGAAGCACGATCTTGGTCAGGATTTGCCAGCGACTTGCGCCGTCAATCAACGCGCACTCCTCCAACTCGTAAGGAATGGAGCGGAAATAGCTCATCAGCAGCCACGTGGAAAACGGGATCAGAAACGTCGGGTAGGACAGGATCAGCGCCATGCGTGAGTCGAATAGCCCAAGCTGAAAGATGATCGCGGCCAGCGGAATGAAGAGGATTGAAGGTGGAACGAGGTAGGCTAGAAAGATTGCCCCGCCTGCGGTCTTGGCGCCTTGAAAACGCAGCCGTTCGATAGCGTAGGCAGCCAGCACGGAGGCCACCAGGGAAATCGCCGTAGAGACGACCGAAACCACCACCGTGTTCCATAGCCAAGACGGGTAGGCGGTGTGAAACAGCAATTTGTCGAAGTGCGCCAGTGTCGGGTGGATGAACCAGAAGGGATTGCCATCGCGCGACAGCAGTTCCTCGTTCGGCTTGAAAGAGGTGATCACCATCCAGTAGAAGGGGAACAACAGCACAAAGACGAAGACACCGATAGGGATGTACATCGTGACCCAGCGTCGTGGCATAGATTGCAGGTAATCCATTCCCTGCGCACTATCGTCGTTCTTGGCACTCACTTGTCACCTCCTTGTTGCCAGGCGCGGCGCTGCAGCCCGAAATAACTGAACATGATGGCGCC
>JANYED010000042.1 GCA_025363315.1 Polaromonas sp. | reverse complement strand
ATCGGTGGCATGAACACAGAGCCCAGCCTTACCGCGGCGAGTGCGCCTCTGGAAGGCTCGCCGGCCCCTTCGCCGGTCGAGCCCAACCGCATGACCGCGCAGCGCTTGCTCGCGGTCGTGGCATTGGTTGCGCTGGTGGCCTTGGTGGTCAGCGGATTGCTGTGGCAAAAGTTGGGTTCCATCCAGGAACAACTGGCACGCCAGAGCGCTGATGCAGGCGGCCAGGCGTCCGAAGCCCGCGCAACGGCCCGCCAGGCACAAGAGCTGGCCATGGAGACCGCAGCCAAACTGGCGGTGACCGAAGCCCGGCTGAGCGAGGTGTCCTTGCAGCGTACGCAGCTCGAAGAATTGATGCAAAGCCTGTCACGCTCGCGTGACGAAAACCTGGTGGTGGATATTGAGTCGGCCCTGCGCCTGGCCCAGCAGCAGGCGCAACTCACCGGCAGCCCCTCGCCGCTGCTGGCTGCGCTGGCTTCAAGCCAGCAGCGTTTGCAGCGCGCCGCGCAACCGCGCTTGAGCCCACTACTGCGGGCGATGGCCAAGGACACGGACCGCATCAAAGCCTCCAGCCTGACCGATGTACCCGCGCTGATGATCAAGCTCGACGAGCTGACCCGCCTGGCCGATGAGTTGCCGGTGGCCAACGGCCCACCCAGCAGCGCGTCCGGTGCGGTGCCAACGGGCGCGACGGCTCGGCCAGAAGCGCCGCCCGCCAAACCGCTGCAGAGTCAAGGCAGCGCCGCCTGGCTGGGCTGGCTTGACCTGCAGCCCGCAAAATCAGCCGCCCGAAAAGTGCTGGACGCCATTCACGAAGAAGGTCGAAAGCTGCTGCGCGTCAGCCGCATTGACCAACCCGAGGCGGCCCTGCTGTCGCCCGAACAATCGGTTTTCTTGCGCGAAAACCTCAAACTCCGGTTGCTCAACGCGCGGCTGGGTTTGCTGGCCCGGCAAACCGATACTGCGCGAGCCGATCTGACAAGCGCAGGCGTCTGGCTGGGCAAATATTTTGATGCCAGTTCCCGCAAAACCCAGGCCGCCCAACAGCTGCTTGCGCAGGTGCAAAGCCAGCTTAAAAGCAGTGAGCTACCGCGAATTGACGACACGCTGGCGGCGCTGACCACAGCCGCTGCCGGCCGCTAGCCACCAGAACGACAAGGGTCATACATGCGCGCGGCTTTCTGGCTCCTGGCCCTGTTTGCAATTGCGGTGGCTTGCGCACTGTTTGCAGGTAACAACCAGGCGGTGGTCAGTATTTTCTGGCCGCCGCATCGGCTGGATGTGTCGTTTAATCTGGCCATTTTTTTGCTGGCTGGTTTTTTTGTGCTGCTGTATCTGGCGCTTCGTGCCTTGTCGGCGGTGACCGAGTTGCCCAGCGAGGCCAGGGCATGGCGGGCCCAGCAAAAAGAGCGCGCCATGCACGGCGCGCTGATGGACTCGCTGGCCCACCAGCTTGCCGGGCGGTACATTCGCGCCACCAAATCTGCGCAAAACGCCATCACGCAAGAACAAAGCCTGTCCCGCCTGGCGCAAGACACCGGCCAGGTGCCGGGCTACAGCGCCTCTCGCGCCAGCCAGTTGCAGTCGCTTGCCCATCTGCTGGTGGCAGAAAGCGCGCAGGCCCTGCAAAACAAGCCGCTGCGTGACCAGCACTTGCAATTGGCACTGCAAAGCTCGGCCCCGCGCCATGCGCAGGAGGTGCGCGAAGGGGTGCAACTGCGGGCTGCGCGCTGGGCGCTCGACGACCGCGATGCACGCGCTGCGCTGGAAGCACTCGCACAGCTGCCGCAAGGCGCAGCAAGGCGCACTCTGGCCCTGCGCATGAAGCTGCGCGCCACCCAGCAGTTGCGGCAAACCGCTCAGGCGCTCGACACCACCCGCCTTCTGGCCAAGCACCGGGCGTTTTCGCCGGACGCTGCACAGAGTATTGTGCGCGGCCTGGGGCTTGAATTGCTCACCGAGGCGCGCGACCCCGCCCAATTGCAACAGGCTTGGGCCGCGCTGGATGACAACGAACGCCGCATGCCCGAGCTGGTCGTGCACGCCGCCGCACGGCTCATGGCGCTCAACGGCGATGCCCAGCTGGCACGCAGCTGGCTGCTATCGGTATGGGAGCAGGCGATGCAAGCCGGCTCAACTGTGAGCGACAGCCTGCGTATCAAACTGATTGGCGCGCTGGTGCCCGGCCTGGACTCACTCGATGCCGCTTGGCTGGCGCGGATTGAAGCGGCGCAGGGCGCGCGCCCGCGCGATGCCAATGTGCAGTATCTGGCCGGTATGGCGGCGCTCAAAGCCCAGTTGTGGGGCAAGGCCCGCCAGTGGTTGTCACTGGCTGTGCTGGGCTTGCAAGACGCAAGCCTGCACCGCAGCGCCTGGCGGGCACTGGCCGTGCTGGCCGAGCAGCGCGGCGATGACACGGCTGCCGCTCAGGCTTACAAGCAGGCCGCCCTTTTGTAAAACAGCAACGTCGTTCATGATGTTTGCCGGACTGATGCATGAAAAGCATTAAAAAGCCCGGTCACCTGTTGGAGTGACCGGGCTGTACGTTAGGCCTTCGGGCGTCAGGCTGCCGGTTTTTCAAACGGCAGGTGCATGGCTGCCAAATCCCGTTTGGTTTCTACCAGCACCAGCGGGCCTTCGTTTGACATCACCACCGGCGCACGCTCGCGCGGCACGTGAGCCGGCTTGACTTCAGCCGCGATGGCCGCTTGCGCCTCTGCGATCTTGGCAGAATCCGAATTGACCCACTGCAAGCCCGAGCCCTGAGCGACGAGCGCCAGGTCTTGCAAAGGCAAGTCGTAAGACGTGACCTTCGGCAAGCTGTTGGCAGCTGGTGCAGCTGATAACGCGGTTGCCACAGGCATCGCCGCTACCGGCGCCCTGGCTGGCGCACTTGGCGCCGCCATCACCGGTGCGGCTGCTGCAGACGATATAAATTCAGGAGCTGCTTGCGCCCGTATTTGTTGGGCTGGCGCCTCATTTTGCAGTTCAGCCGGGACCTGATTTTCAGTAAAAACGGATGTCTCAACAGCGTTTTCCTGGCGCTCTGTGCCGTCATTTCGTTCACGGCGCTCGCGGCCATAACGGTCACGGCTGCGGCGTTCGCGCGGCGCGCGTTGCCCGTCGGTTTGATCACCTGGCGCTGCGTTGTCTACCGAGGCATCGGTGTCGGTGTCCAGCGTAAGCTCGGCCGCTGGCGCATCGGCAAATTCCTGCCGATCTTCACGCTGTTCTGCGCGCGGCTCGCCGCGGCGGTCGTTGCGGCGGCCTCGCTCGCCACGCTCACGGCGGGGGGCGTCCTGGTTGGTGTCAAGAGCTGCGCCGCCCATCGCTGCAGCCATGGCGGCCTTATTGGCCATCGCGATGTCTTGCTCGGTTGCATCCATCGGTGGGCGCTGCTCGCCGCTGCGCTCGCTGCGTTCACGGCGTGGGCGCTCCTGTCGGCCGCCTTCACGAGGTTCACGTGGCTCGCGCGCTTCACGCGGTGGGCGTGGCTCGCGCTGCTCCTGGCCTTCGCCTCGTTGCTCATTGCGTGGTTCGCCGCGCTGGTCGATGCGTTGCTCACCGCGCTGCTCGGGGCTGCGTTCACGGCGCTCATTGCCTCTGCCATCAGCGCGGCCGTCAGCACGTTGTTCACTGCGGCCTTCTGGCCGGCCTTCCGGGCGATCACCACGCTCGCCTCTGGCACGGCCACCTCGGCGGCCATCACGGCCACCACGTTCGCCCCTGCCATCGCGATTTGCATCACGGCGTGCCCCATTGCCTGATTGATCTTCACGGTCGTCTTTTTTAGCATCGACCGCCGCTGCTACTGGCTTGGCAGGCACGTCAGAGCTGCCAAACAAACCTTTGATCCAGCCGAAAAAGCCCTTTTCAGCAGGTGGTGCGGCTTGGATGGGTACAGGCTGCGGTTCTGCTTTGGCCGCCATAGGCGCATCGGCTGGTTTTGGCGGGGCACTAGGCGCGGGCATGTCGGGCAACACGCCTTTAATGATCGGCTCTTGCTTGTTGTGCTTTTCCTGGCTGCGGCGCGTCACGGTAGTGGTGTCTTCCATGTCGTCAGCCATCTTGTAGCTGGCCTCAATGTTGTCCAGGCGCGGGTCGTCGTGCTTTAAGCGCTCCAGCCGGTAGTTCGGCGTTTCCAGAATCTTGTTCGGCACGATCAGCACATTGATGCGCTGCTTCATTTCAATTTTGCTGATTTCCGAGCGCTTTTCGTTCAACAAAAAGGCGGCCACGTCCACCGGCACCTGGCACAGCACCGACGCCGTGCTGTCTTTGAGTGACTCTTCCTGAATGATCCGCAAAATTTGCAGTGCCGAGCTTTCGGTATCGCGAATATGGCCCGATCCCCCGCAACGCGGGCAGGGGATGGACGCGCCTTCACTCAGCGTAGGCCGCAAGCGCTGGCGGCTCATTTCCATCAAGCCAAACTTGCTGATGGTGCCAAACTGAACGCGGGCACGGTCTTGACGCAAAGCATCGCGTAAGCGGTTTTCTACATCACGGCGGTTGCGCGACTCTTCCATGTCAATAAAGTCAATCACCACCAGGCCGCCCAAATCCCGCAGGCGCATCTGGCGTGCGACTTCGTCAGCGGCTTCCAGGTTGGTGCGGGTAGCGGTTTCTTCAATGTCGCCGCCCTTGATGGCGCGTGCCGAGTTGACGTCAACAGACACCAAAGCTTCGGTCTGGTCAATCACAATCGCGCCGCCGCTAGGCAACTGCACCGTGCGGGCATAAGCCGATTCAATCTGGTGCTCAATCTGAAAGCGGCTGAACAGCGGCGCGTCATCGCGGTAGCGTTTGACGCGGTGCTCATGCTCAGGCATCACGTGTGCCATAAACTGCTTGGCCTGCTCGTACACGTCATCGGTGTCAAACAAAATATCGCCGATGTCGCTGTTGAAGTAATCACGAATCGCGCGGATAACCAAGCTGGATTCCTGATAAATCAAAAACGCGCCCTTGCCGCCCTTGCCCGCGCCTTCAATGGCCGTCCACAGCTTGATCAGGTAGTTCAGGTCCCACTGCAGTTCAGGGGCGCTGCGGCCAATACCGGCGGTGCGCGCAATGATGCTGGAGCCCGCTGGGTATTCCAGCTGGTCCATGTTTTCCTTGAGCTCGGCCCGGTCTTCACCTTCAATCCGGCGGCTCACACCACCGCCGCGCGGGTTGTTTGGCATCAGCACCACATAGCGGCCGGCCAATGACACGAAGGTCGTCAAAGCCGCGCCCTTGTTGCCGCGTTCTTCTTTTTCGACCTGAACCATCAGCTCCTGGCCTTCGCGGATCACATCCTGGATGCGTGCCTGGCCGACGGACACGCCAGCGGCGAAGTAATTGCGTGATATTTCTTTAAACGGTAAAAAGCCGTGGCGATCTTCGCCGTAGTCAACAAAGCAGGCTTCAAGTGACGGCTCGACGCGGGTAACGACGGCCTTGTAAATGTTGCCCTTGCGCTGCTCGCGCCCTTCAATTTCAATTTCGTAGTCGAGCAGTTTTTGCCCGTCAACAATGGCCAAACGGCGCTCTTCTGCCTGGGTGGCATTGATTAGCATGCGTTTCATATCGTTCTTCCTTACATCGTCTCAACAGCTCAAAATGAGCCAACGATGCCGCAGCCAGCGCTGTGCGAACGTGGGGAATTGCCGGAGAGCCGTGCAGCCAACTGCCCAACTGAAAAATCAGTCAGGCAGGGGCTGTGAGCGTAGGCGCGTGGATGGGGCGAGCAGGAGTCAGCCCGGTCAGAACAAGCATTGCTATATTAGTGATAGCTGCTCGCGCCCGTAAAACAAGGGCTGCAGGCTGATTTATACCCAAAAACGGAGCTAAAAAGCACCGCAGGCATATCTTAATCAGGTTAAACAGCGTTGTCATCAAAAGGCGACCGTTAAAAAGACTTTTTTCTCACCAAGATCCGCAAGCAGCCCCATTTGTCTGAAAAGGAGGCTGCCCGCTTGGGTATTCCGTCGTTGTATTCGCAAAACGCCGACTTGTTTTCAAGTGCTGTGGCCGGTGGGGCATGCTACGCATGCGCTTGTGGGCGGCATCACTCAAATGGGCATCGGCCTTCCAGCGTTGCGGTAGCTGACCTTTTCAGGGGCTTTTGAGATGCGTGAACTAAACTCCAAGCAAATCAACAACTTACAACGTAACGCTAGTGAATCACATTATAGGGGCAGCCTCAGGTGATGGGGCAACTTCAACACCGTCTGCCACCTTCGTCACAGTCGACGAAGATTACGCCGGCCAGCGACTCGATAATTTTTTGATCCGCCAGCTCAAAGGCGTGCCCAAAACCCATGTTTACCGCATCATTCGCAGCGGCGAGGTGCGCGTCAACAAGGGCCGGGCGCAGGCCGATACGCGAGTTGAAACGGGCGACATTGTGCGTTTGCCGCCCGTCCGCACCTCTGAGCGGGCCGACCAGAAAGCCGTCGCCATCCAGGCAGCACAAGAAATCGTCAGGCACGGCGCCATGTCCACCGTCGGCGGTTTTGCGCCAGCGGCTGAGTTCCCGATTTTGTTTGAAGACGACTTTGTACTCGCCATTGACAAACCGGCTGGCGTGGCCGTACACGGCGGCAGTGGCGTGAGTTTTGGGGTGATTGAGCAGCTGCGCATGGCCCGGCCGGAAGCTGATTTTCTAGAGCTGGTGCACAGGCTGGACCGTGAAACCAGCGGCATTTTACTGATCGCCAAGCGGCGCATGGCCCTGAAGCTGTTGCAAGAGCAGTTCAGGGAGCGCGAAACCGACAAGGTGTATCTGGCGCTGGTCAAAGGGGCCTGGCCTGCCAATCAGCGTGTAATTGACAAGGCGCTGCATAAATACGAAGCGCCGAATGGGGAAAGGCGCGTCAAAGTTGTTGCCAACGACCACCCGGACGGCCTGCGTTCCATCACGCTGGTCAAAGTCAAATCGACTTTTGACAACGGCGCATTCACGCTTCTGGAAGTCACCATCAAAACCGGTCGCACCCATCAGATTAGGGTGCATCTGGCCGACGCGGGCCATCCGATTGCCGGGGACGACAAATATGGCGACTTTGACCTGAACAAAGCCCTGCAAAAGCCAAATGCCAGCATGCCCAGCCTGAAACGCATGTTTCTGCACGCCTGGAGCCTGAAATTCAACCACCCCAAACTGCGTAAAGTGGTGCACTTGCAGGCTGAGTTGCCGCCTGAGTTGCAGCAGTTTTTACCTTCTTCAATCGCCCTCACGCCATGACAAGCCGAAATTTTGACCTGATTGCCTTCGACTGGGACGGCACGCTGTTTGATTCCACCCAGATCATCGTGCGCTGTATTCAGGCAGCGGTGAAAGATGTGGGTGGGACCGTACCGTCTGACGAAGATGCAGGTTATGTGATTGGCCTGGGGCTGACGCAGGCGCTTGCCCACGCTGCCCCCGATGTGCCGCAAGACAAATACCCGCTGTTGGGTGAGCGCTACCGCCACCACTACCAGCTTCACGCCCATGATTTGAGCCTGTTTGAAGGCGTGTTGCCGCTGCTGTCTGCGCTTAAATCGCGCGGTTACCTGCTGGCTGTAGCCACCGGCAAGTCGCGCAACGGGCTTGATGAAGTGCTGCAAACCGTTCAGCTCAAGGGCGTGTTTGACGCGTCCCGCACCGCTGACAAAACCGCTGACAAACCGCACCCACAAATGCTGAACGAGCTGATGGCCGAGCTCGGCACCCAGCCCGGGCGCACGCTGATGGTGGGCGACACCACGCACGACTTGCAAATGGCACTTAATGCAAGCTGCCCCAGCCTGGGTGTGAGCTACGGCGCGCATGAACCGAGCGCGTTTGCTGCGCTCAAGCCGCTGCACATCGCCCATTCAGTGCAGGACATGCACGACTGGCTGATTGAAAACGGATGAAGACAGATGATCGACAGCATGGACGACCTGCAGCCTCTTTGCAATTCAGATGACCTGCTGGACGCCGGCCGTGCTGTGCCGTTTGACGTGGTCTATTCTGGCCAAACCTGCCGGGCGTTTGCGGTCAGGTTCCAAGGCGTAGCGCACGCTTACCTGAACCGCTGCACCCACGTGGCGATGGAGCTCGACTGGCAGCCCAACCGGGTTTTTGATGCCACCGGCCGATGGCTGCTGTGCGCCAGTCACGGCGCAGCGTACTTGCCTGATACCGGGCAATGTGCCGGCGGGCCGTGCCGGGGTGGGCTGGTCAAAATCCAGCTTGTCGACAAAGGCGGCGTCCTTTATTGGCAAAGTGCTTACAACCTCAAGCCGCTTCAGTTTTGATTGCTGACTAAACTACTCATATGACCAATCCCAACCGCCCAGATGCCCAAGACACAATTATTGACCCTGACGCTACGTTGAATAAAGAGCCTGTTCAGGCCGCAGACCAACAGATTCGGGCGCGAGCAGCTCCTGAAAATGTAGCAATCAATATGAACAAAAACGACCCCACCAGCACACCCGGATGGGAGCGCAACACACTCGAAAAGCTGGCTTTCGCGTCGCTGAAAGAACAAAAAGCCACCCGCCGCTGGAAAACTTTTGTGCGTCTGTCCTGGTTGTTGTTTTTTGTGGTGCTGGTGTGGATGGCCATGCACCGCGGTACACCTGCATCAAGTGCCAGTGCGCCGCACACGGCTGTGATTGAAATCAAAGGCGAAATCGCCGCCGGGGCAGACGCTAGCGCCGAGTTCATCAATGCCGCTCTGAAGGCCGCGTTTGAAGATGATGGCGCCAAGGCTGTGGTGCTGCTGATCAATTCGCCTGGCGGCAGCCCGGTGCAAGCCGGCATGATGAACGACGAAATCCGCCGCCTGAAAATAAAACATAAAAAACCGGTATACGCCGTGGTCGAAGAAACCTGCGCATCGGCTGCTTATTACATTGCGGTGGCGGCCGACCAAATTTACGTCGACAAAGCCAGCATTGTCGGCAGCATTGGCGTGCTGATGGACGGCTTTGGTTTTACCGGCTTAATGGAGAAACTTGGAGTAGAGCGAAGACTGCTGACGGCGGGTGAAAACAAGGGCTTTTTAGACCCTTTCAGCGCGCAAACTGAAAAGCAGCGCGCCTTTGCCCAGGCCATGCTGAACCAGATTCACCAGCAGTTCATCAGCGTGGTCAAAGCCGGACGCGGCGCGCGGCTGAAAGAAACGCCCGAAATGTTCAGTGGCCTGTTCTGGACGGGGCAGCAAGCCATTGAACTGGGCTTGGCTGACAAGCTCGGCACGCTCGAGTACGTGGCGCGAGAGGTGGTGAAACAAGAAGAAATCGTTGACTACACCCGCCGTGACAACGTGGCCGAGCGGCTGGCCAAAAAGTTTGGTGCGGCGATGGGTGAGGGTGCGATGAAGGCCTTGCGAGTGATGCCTGGAATTCGGTAAAGACGCCGTTCCAAGTTCAACGCCCCACACAAAAAACCGTCGGCAAACCCAACGGCGGCGCGGGTTTATCTTTTTTCCACCTGTCTACCGTCGCGCTTTTGGTCCAGGCGGTTTCTAATGTCAACCCGCAACTGATCGCCAGCCGGGTATTGCCTTGTAGAGCTTGCAGCAGTGCCTGCAATAAAGCTGCGTTGCGATAGGGCGTTTCAATAAAAATCTGGGTTTGACCGGTTTTTAGAGCCAGCGATTCAAGTGCCTTGATGCGCAGGCTGCGCTCACCTGCGTCTTGCGGCAGGTAGCCTACAAAGGCAAAGTTTTGGCCGTTCAACCCGCTGCTGGCCAGCGCCAGCATCAACGACATCGGGCCTGTTAGCGCGATGACTTGAATGCCCAAATCATGGGCTGCCCGCACCACTGACGAGCCGGGGTCGGCAATCGCAGGCATGCCTGCTTCGCTGACCAGGCCGATGTCATGGCCATCGAGTGCCGCTTTCAACAACGGGCGCGCATCAAAGTTGCCAGTGTGATCGCCTTTTTTGTGCACCTCGCGCGGCAACTCGGTGATTTGCAGTGCCTGTACGGGCTGGCTGAGCGCTATGACCTCGCCAACGCGCTTCAAATATGCGCGCGTACTTTTGGCGTTTTCACAAACAAAGTGACCCAGGCGCGCGGCAATTTGCAGGGTTTGCAACGGCATCACGTTTTGAATCGGGGCTGATTGCTCGCAGCCAAAGTCCAGCGGTGCAGGGACTAAGTAAAGTTTGCCCGTTTCCTTGTTAGTCATGATGCTGCCTTGTTCGCAAGCAACTCAATGCCCGCTGCGCGAATCATCTGGCTCGTGCGTATCAGCGGCAGGCCGATCAACGCTGTCGGGTCGTCGCTGTCAATCGACTCCAGCAGCGCAATGCCTAGCCCCTCGCTTTTGGCGCTGCCAGCGCAGTCGTAAGGCTTTTCCAGTTGCAGATAGTTTTCAATCTCATCATCCGTCAGGTCACGAAACTTCACTCGCACTGCTGCCATGCTTTGCTGTTCGAAGCCGCTTTCAAAGCAAACTACCGCAACAGCCGTTTGAAAAATCACCGTCTGCCCGCGCATCAGCCGCAGTTGGGCCACAGCCTTGGCATGCGTGCCGGGCTTGCCCAGGCTCTTGCCGTTCAGGTCAGCGACCTGGTCGGAGCCAATCACAACCGCTTGCGGAAATTTAGCCGCCACGGCTTTGGCTTTGGCCAAAGCCAGCCGTTCGGCCAAGGCGCGGGGTGCCTCTCCTGCTAAAGGCGTCTCATCCACGTCAGGCGAGGTGACGTTAAAGCCAATCTGCAGGCGGCTTAAGAGTGCGCGCCGGTAGATGGAAGTGGAGCCCAAAATTAGGGAGCGGCAGGCGGCGGGCAGCTTGGGGGGTGGAGTCATGCCTTGATTCTCTTACACTGAACGCATGACCCGACAAAACCAATCACGAAGCCTCAATCCGCAAGCTCTGGCCGCTGGCGGCGAGCCGTGGGTTGACAGCACGCCGCTACAAACATTAGAGCGCCTCGCCCAAGAATCTATTGGGCTGCAGCCTGATTTAATGGTGAACTGGCGGGCTGCTGCCGAGTTGCGAGTAGGCAGTACGGGGCAACCAGACACTTGGTTGCACCTTCAGGCCAATACCGCGGTGCCCGTGACCTGCCAGCGCTGCATGGCTGCGGTGCAAACCGCTTTACAAATCGATCAGTGGTATCGCTTTGTGGCGACTGAAGACATCGCGATGGCTGAGGACGATGCATCAGAGGAAGACTTGCTGGTCATGGCGCCGCAGTTTGACCTGCTGGCGTTGCTGGAGGACGAACTGCTGATGGCGCTGCCGCTGGTACCCATGCATGAGGTCTGCCCAGTAGCGCCGGTGCTGAGCGCAGGCGACCTTGGCGATGTCGCGGGTGAGGACACCAAGCCCCATCCTTTCGCTGCGCTGGCCCAGTTGAAAAAAAAGTAGTTCGGCAAGTAGTTCGGCAAAACCAGTTCATCAGTCGGCCAGCGCGTCAGTCGATGCAGTGTTCCCAAGCTTGACCATCCGCGTTATAATATAAGTCTGCCCACACCGCTCGAGTGTGCAATTTACCAACTTTTTACCCGTATAGTGAACATCTCACTGTTCGATCAGGAGCTAAACATGGCTGTTCAACAGAACAAAAAATCACCTTCCAAGCGCGGTATGCACCGTTCACACAACGCCTTGACCGTGCCGGGCATCGCTGTGGAGTCCACCACTGGCGAGGTTCATTTGCGCCACCACATCAGCCCCACCGGCTTTTACCGCGGCAAAAAAGTGCTGAAAACCAAAGCCGAAGCGTAAGCATCGCTTTTACAACGTGCCCAGCACACCCGAAGGCCCGCTTTATTCGCGGGCTTTTCTTTTGCTGAGCGTCAAACCAAGTCAGATGCCGATCACCTCATGATCCGTATAGCTGTTGATGCCATGGGCGGAGACTTCGGCCCCGCAATCACCGTCCCGGCCAGTCTTGCTTTTTTGGCTGGGCATGATGGTGCTCATCTGGCTCTGGTTGGCCTACTTGATGTGCTGCAAAAGCAGCCGCAATTTGCGCAACTGCAGGCCAATCCACGTTGCCAAATCATTGCCGCCAGTGAGGTTGTCGCCATGGACGACTCGATTGAAATTGCCCTGCGGCGTAAAAAAAATTCCTCCATGCGGGTGGCTATCAATCAGGTCAAAGACGGCGCGGCCCAAGTGGCGGTCTCCGCTGGCAATACCGGTGCGTTGATGGCGATTGCCAGGTACGTGCTCAAAACCATGGACGGTATCGACCGGCCCGCCATTGCCACCCAACTTCCCAACGCTAAGGGCGGTGCCACCACGGTGCTGGACCTTGGAGCCAACGTTGATTGCACCGAAGACCATCTGCTTCAATTTGCGGTGATGGGGTCTGCACTGGTGACGGCCATCTCAAGCAACCCATCGCCCAGCGTGGGCTTGCTCAATATCGGTGAAGAGGTGATAAAAGGCAGTGAAGTGATTAAAAAAGCCGGTGAACTGCTGCGATCTGCAGCCAACTCTGGCGATTTGAACTTTTACGGCAATGTCGAAGGCAATGACATTTTCAAGGGCACCACCGACATCGTGGTGTGCGATGGATTTGTCGGCAATGTGGCCCTCAAAACCAGCGAGGGCTTGGCCAGCATGATTGGCAACTTCATGAAAGTCGAGTTTTCACGCAATATTTTGACGAAAATTGCTGCCATCGTCGCTTATCCGGTGCTAATTGCCTTCAAAAACCGCATGGATCACAGGCGCTATAACGGCGCTGCATTGTTGGGACTACAGGGTTTGGTGTTCAAAAGCCATGGTTCGGCAGACGTGTTTGCCTTTGAGCGAGCTTTGAGCAGGGCTCATGACGCCGCCAGCAATCGCCTGTTGGAGCGTGTGCAAGAACGAATCGCCCACGCGGCTCCTATCCTGGTTGCAACGCAACTGGAGCAAAAGCTACAAATTTCAAAAGAAGCAGTCGCTTTACATTAAATGAATCTTTTTGACGTCACTGTTTTTTGATGGCACCTTTTTCACGCATTACCGGAACCGGCAGTTATCTGCCCCCTGAACGGTTGACCAACGCAGACCTGGCGGCCCGACTGGCTGCGACGGGCATTCAAACCTCGGACGAATGGATAGTTTCACGCACCGGCATTCATGCCCGGCACTTTGCGGCGCCTGACATGTCCTGCAGCGACCTGGGCGTTGAGGCTGCCAAAAACGCGCTTCAAGCCGCTGGGCTGCAGGCCGGTCAAATTGACCTCATCATCGTCGCCACGTCAACGCCGGACATGGTGTTTCCGTCAGCCGCTTGCATTTTGCAAAACAAACTGGGCATCGCGGGTTGCCCGGCGTTTGACATTCAGGCGGTTTGCAGCGGCTTTGTTTATGCGCTGACAGTCGCTGACGCCATGATCAAAACCGGCGCGGCCAGCAAAGCACTGGTCATTGGCGCAGAGGTCTTTTCGCGCATTCTTGATTTTTCAGACCGCACCACTTGCGTGCTGTTTGGTGACGGCGCAGGTGCAGTGGTGCTGGAAGCGTCAAGCACGCCGGGCATTTTGGCCAGCGACTTGCATGCCGACGGCAAACACGTGGGTATTTTGTGCGTACCGGGCAATGTGTCGGGCGGCAAAGTTTTGGGCGATGCGCTGCTCAAAATGGATGGCCAGGCCGTGTTCAAACTGGCGGTGGGCGTGCTTGAAAGCTCCGCGCGGGCTGCGCTGGCCAAGGCCAACCTGCAAGAGTCTGACATTGACTGGTTAATTCCGCACCAGGCCAACATTCGCATCATGCAAAGCACGGCTAAAAAGCTAAAACTGCCGCTTGAAAAACTCATTGTGACGGTCGATCAGCACGGCAATACCTCAGCTGCATCGATTCCACTCGCGCTCGATGCGTCGGTGCGCATTGGCAAAATCAAAAAAGGTGACACGTTGATGTTAGAGGGCGTGGGCGGTGGGTTCACCTGGGGCGCTGTGCTTCTCAATTATTGAGACCCTTTCTATGAAAGCGCACCACCGCAGCCTTCTCTTTGCGGCTTTGATGTTTATCGCTTTTGCGGCGGCGGGCTACAAAACCTTTCAACGCGCGCCAGATTCGACGTTTGTTTTGGCGCAACCCAAGACTCCTGCTGCGCCAGTTCAATCAGTTGGTTCTGGCTCAACGCTGAAGTTTGAAACGCAATTCGTCTCCAGCAATTCCGGTCAGGCCGTGCACGCGCCTTCTGCCGTTGAACTGAAAGATGGCAGTTTGCGGGCGGTATGGTTCTCGGGTTCACGGGAAGGTGCGGGAGATGTCACCGTGCAAACCGCCGTCATGAACCTGAGCAAGCAACGCTGGGATGCCGAGACGACCTTGTTCAACCGTGCCCAGCTTGAGCGCGGCATGTGGCGCTACATCAAAAAAATCGGCAACCCGGTGATCGCACGTGCGCCTGATGGCTCGCTCCATTTGTGGATCGTGAATGTATCGCTCGGCGGCTGGGCGGGTGGTGCGATTACCTGGGCGCGCTCGGTGGATGAAGGCGCAACCTGGAGCACCCCCAAGCGTTTGGTCACTTCACCATTTTTAAACATCAGCACACTGGCCAAAAGCTCTCCAGTGGCGATGGCCGACGGGTCTGTCAGTTTGCCCGTTTATCACGAATTCATTACCAAGTTTGCCGAGGTTTTGCACCTCAACTCTCATGGGCAGGTGATTGATAAAACGCGCATCCCCGGCAGCCGCACCAGCTTGCAGCCCGTTGTGCTGGTGACAAGCTTGCTTGAGGCGACGGCCTATATGCGTGCCGGGCAGGGCGGCAAAGTTGTAACGTCCAGCACGGCAGACTCAGGCAAAACCTGGGCTCAAGCCAGCGCCACCAATTTGCTTAATCCAGATTCAGCCCTCGCCGGCTTGGTCAGCAGCAGTGGTGGCAGCTGGCTCGCGTTAAACCCAACGGCCACTGGTCGGCAGGCGCTGGCGCTGGTCAAGGCGAACAATGCTGGCAGTTTTGATGCCGCCAAACCGTTGTTTGTTGAGGGTTTTGATGGGCCGCCACCAGCGGGTCTGTCCATCGCTCAGCACGCCGCTTTGCTGACCCGTGAACTCAAAGCTCAAGGCGTCAGCGATACCGACATTCAGGCCTATGTGGCCAGTGCGGCACGGCAGTTGTGCGGACCAACTAAATGCACACAAGAATTTTCGTACCCTTTTTTGCTGCAGACGCACGATGGCATGGTGCACATGGTTTATACCTGGCACCGCAGCCGCATCAAATACGTTCGACTTGGGGCGGCACTTGACTGACGCATTTGCCCTGCTGGGCATCAGCCTTGTGCTTTGTGCGGTGCCGTTGAGTGTGCTCAGCGCTCGGCGTGGGGTCTTGGCCAAAGTGATTGCCTGGCTTGGTTTTGCACTGCTGTGGATTCCGTTGGGCGAGGCGAACATACCCTTCGTCGCCTACGTCAGGGGCGTGACATCAGACCTGAGCATCACGTTGGTCACGTTGGCCGCGTGGCGCGTTGGCCACGCGGTGCTGGGCTGGCGCGACATCGCCAGGCAAGAGCAGATGGCGGTCATGGCAGTGGTTTCGGCAGCAGCGCTGTTTCTTTACCCCCTTGCTCTGGGCTGGAGCGACTGGGACGCTTACCGCCCAGGCTGGGGCTCGTGGGGCATGCTGCTGGTTTTGCTGGTGCTTTGCGCTGTTTGCTGGGTCAGAGGTTTGCGGGTGATTCCAGCGCTTGTTGCACTGGCCTTGCTGGCCTGGAGCTTTGGTTTGATGGAATCGACCAACCTGTGGGACTATCTGCTCGATCCATGGCTGTCAATTTTTGCGTTGTGTTTCATTTTTATAAAATTTGGTGAGATGGCGTCGAGGCGCTTTCGTTAACTTGGAGTTGTCGTTGAAACCATTTGCCTTTGTTTTTCCCGGTCAGGGTTCGCAGTCTGTTGGCATGCTGGACGCATGGGGCGACCACTTCTCGGTGCTGCAAACACTTGAAGAAGCGTCCAGCGCCCTGGGCCAAGACCTCGGCAGATTGATCAAAGAGGGCTCCAAAGAAGACCTGGCGCTGACCACCAACACCCAGCCTGTCATGTTGGTGGCGGGCGTTGCGGCTTACCGGGTATGGATGTCTGAGGTGGGCATAGCGCCCGCTTGCGTAGCTGGACACTCTTTGGGCGAATATGCCGCTTTGGTCGCCAGCGGCGCGCTCACGTTGACTCAGGCTGCGCCGTTGGTGCGCTTCAGAGCCCAAGCAATGCAAGATGCCGTGCCGGCGGGTACTGGCGCGATGGCTGCCATCCTGGGTTTAAATGCTACTAAAATTATAGCTGCTTGCGCCCGAATAACGGGGGCTACAGCCGAATTTGACCTCCAGCACGGCGAAGTTGTCGAGGCCGTTAACTTCAACGACCCGATGCAAACCGTGATTGCAGGCAGCAAGGCTGCAGTTGACAAGGCCTGCGAAATTCTCAAGGCCGAAGGCGCCAAGCGCGCGCTGCTGTTACAGGTTTCTGCACCCTTTCACTGCAGCTTGATGAAGCCGGCTGCCGATAGACTTCAAGAAAAACTGGCGCAAACCTCTTTCGCGCCGATGCTGATTCCGCTCATCAACAACATTGATGTGGCCATTGAAACCGACGTACCGCGCATCCGGGATGCTTTGTATCGGCAGGCATTTGGCGCTGTGCGATGGGTCGAAAGTATGCTGGCCATCAAAGCGCGTGGTGTCAGCCATGTCGTCGAATGCGGTCCCGGCAAAGTGCTGGCTGGTTTGGCCAAGCGCATTGATGTGGACTTGACAGGAGCGCCGCTGTTTGACCCTTCTTCAATGACTCAAGTGAAAGAATTGCTGATATGAGTGATATCAAGTTTGAGGGCCAGGTCGCGCTGGTCACCGGCGCATCGCGCGGTATCGGCGCCGCCATTGCGCTGGAGCTCGCCAAAAAAGGCTTGACGGTGATTGGGACAGCCACCACTGACCAGGGCGCCGCCAAAATCACCCATGCACTGGCTGCTTACCCGGGCTGTGCAGGCAAAAATTTAAACGTCAACGATGCTCCAGCTGCCGAGGCGCTGATTGACGCGATTGTCAAGGAGCGGGGCGGCTTGCACGTGCTGGTCAACAACGCCGGAATCACCCGGGACATGCTGGCTATGCGCCTTAAAGATGACGACTGGGACGCCGTGATGGACACCAATTTGAAAGCCGTATTCCGCATGAGCCGCGCGGTGATGCGATGCATGATGAAGCAGCGTTATGGCCGCATCATCAACATCACGTCAGTGGTAGGCAGCGCAGGCAATGCCGGGCAGTCAAATTACGCCGCTGCCAAGGCAGGCGTCGCCGGCATGACCCGTGCGCTGGCGCGCGAGCTCGGCTCGCGCAATATCACCGTTAATTGCATTGCCCCGGGGTTTATTGAAACCGACATGACGGCCAGCTTGAGCGAAGAGCAGCAAAAAGCATTGCTTGCGCAGATTCCGCTAGGCCATTTGGGTAAGCCACAAGACATTGCACACACGGTGGCTTTTGTTGCCAGCCCTCAAGCGGCTTACATCACGGGTCAGGAAATTCACGTTAACGGCGGCATGTACATGTAATTTCAAAGTCGCAAAACACTTTACACTGGCGCTGGCTTTTATTCGTCCAGCCCAGAGCTTAGAGCCCAGTCTCTAACGCGCTAAAATCACGAATTGATTTACTACCCTTAGAGGGATTTATGAGCGATATCGAAGCACGTGTTAAAAAAATCATTGCCGAACAACTGGGCGTTGAAGAAGGTCAAGTCACCAGCGAGAAAGCCTTCGTAGCTGACCTGGGCGCTGACTCGCTGGACACGGTAGAACTGGTCATGGCTCTGGAAGACGAGTTTGGCATTGAGATCCCGGACGAGGATGCCGAGAAGATCACCACTGTGCAAAACGCGATCGACTACGCCAATACGCACCAAAAAGCATAAAACTGCTGTTTCCTGTCTCTTTTAAAAAGCCCCGTTTGGGGCTTTTTTGCAATCTTTTCAGAGGTACTTTGAGGATGTGCAAATGAATCGTCGCCGCGTTGTCGTGACTGGCTTGGGCTGTATCAGCCCGGTTGGAAACACGGTTGCTGAAAACTGGACCAACTTGCTGGCCGGACAGTCGGGCATTGATCTGATCACCAAATTTGACGCCACCAACTTTGCCTGCAGGATCGCAGGGGAAGTCAGAGGCTTCCAGATCAGTGACTACATGGCTGAAAAAGAAGCCCGTCATATGGACACTTTCATCCATTACGGTTTGGCCGCAGCATGTCAGGCCGTGGCCGACAGTGGCCTGAAAACAGGCGATGCATTGCTCGAAGAAGATGCGGTACGCGTCGGCTGTGTGATTGGTTCGGGCATTGGCGGCCTGCCGCTGATCGAAGACACCCACGCAGAACTGACCAACCGGGGCCCGCGCCGGATCACCCCGTTTTTCGTTCCCGGCTCCATCATCAACATGATTGCGGGTCACGTGTCGATGAAGTTCGGCTTCAAAGGTCCCAACATCGCCATCGTTACTGCCTGCACCACCGGCCTGCACTGCATTGGCGACGCGGGCAGGATGATCGAATATGGCGACGCTGATGTCATGGTTGCAGGCGGCTCTGAAGCTACCGTATCGCCGTTAGGCATCGGCGGCTTTGCGGCAATGCGGGCACTGTCGACCCGAAATGACGACCCCAAAACCGCCAGCCGCCCATGGGACAAAGACCGGGATGGTTTTGTATTGGGCGAAGGCGCGGGCATGATGGTGCTGGAAGAATACGAACATGCCAAAGCCCGTGGCGCCAAGATTTACGCTGAGCTGGCGGGGTTTGGCATGAGCGCCGATGCCGGGCATATCACCGCCCCCAGTATGGACGGTCCAAAGCGGGCCATGCTGGGCGCACTGCGTAATGCGGGGCTTAATGCCGATGCGGTTCAGTACCTTAACGCGCACGGCACGTCCACCCCGTTGGGCGACATCAACGAAACCAAAGCGATCAAAGCCGCTTTTGGTGCGCACGCGTCTAGCATGGTGATCAGTTCGACCAAGTCCATGACCGGGCATTTGCTGGGCGGTGCCGGCGGCATTGAGTCTGTCTACACAGTACTGGCGTTGCATCACCAAAAAATTCCACCCACTATCAATATTGTTAACCAAGATGCAGAGTGCGATTTGGACTTTTGCGCCAACACCGCTCGCGATGCGCGCATAGATGTTGCAGTAAAAAACAATTTTGGTTTTGGTGGTACCAATGGCACGCTGATTTTCAAGCGTGCTTGAGTCCACACGATTTATTTAACCGCAGTTTCCTTTTGAGCAAACATAACGCTCCGCCGGTTGTCTACCCGCTAGGACGTTCGCGTTTTCAAGTGCAGCTGTTGATGGGGCTCTGGCTTGTTGGCCTTTTGGTGGTGGCGTTTTGGGTGGCTACCAGCCAGGCAACGGGCTGGCGGCAAGGTCTTGGATTGGCTACGCTGGTTTTGGCGGCTGCGGCGATGTGGGCGGGCTGGACCAACTCGGCCATCGGCCAGCTGGCCTGGGACGGCCAGAGCTGGTGCTGGGAAAGCCAAGGCTATCAGGCGGGCTCCACAGGACACGACGTGTCAGTGGCCTTTGATTTTCAGTCGCTGATGTTGCTTCGTCTCGACAATCCGGCCCATGTCGGCTTGTGGCTCTGGGCTGAGCAGCGTGCATTCCCTGAGCGCTGGCTTGATTTGCGTCGGGCTTTGTACTCGCCGCGCCGCCAACCAAACAGTGGTAGCGGGCTGGCATGACCGAAGAATCAGCCCAACCCCCAGGCGAAAAGCCTATTGACAGCGACACCCTGCTGGTTGAACGCACGGTTGCCGGAGATCAAAAAGCATTTGAGCTGCTGGTTATCAAATACCAGCGACGTATTCAGCGGCTGATTGGGCGAATGGTTCGGGATGTGGACCTGGTCGAAGACATTGCGCAGGAAACCTTCATTCGCGCGTATCGGGCGCTGGCGCAATTTCGCGGTGAGGCACAGTTTTACACCTGGCTTTACCGGATTGCTATCAACACAGCCAAAAAAGCCTTGATGGATTTAAAGCGTAATCCAACAGTTTCCGAAAATTCTTTCAAATCTGATGATGAAGATGAAACTTCATACCTTGAGAACGAACTAACCAGTTCTGAAACACCGGATGCCGTGCTGGCCAGTAAAGAAATAGCGCAAATCATCAATTTGGCTCTTGAGGCACTGCCGGAAGACTTGCGTATGGCAGTTACCCTGCGCGAAATCGAAGGCCTGACTTATGAGGAAATAGCCGAAACCATGAATTGCCCAATCGGCACGGTGCGGTCCCGAATATTCCGTGCGCGTGAGGCAATTTCGCAAAAAGTGAAACCCCTGCTTGAAAATCAGGCAGGCAAGCGTTGGTAAAAAAGACAAACCGCTTACATAAGCTGCCCATCATGACCCTACAAGACCCTTTCAGTTCTGAAGTGTTCTCCGCCCTGTTCGATGGACAAGCGGGGGCTGAAAAAGCACTTGCCGATTTACCGCAGACGGACACGAGCGATTTGTGCAGTGACTGGAATTGTTATCAAGTGATCGGTGAAGTCATGCGCGCCTCATCTGCGGTGGGCAACTGCGGTGCTGACCCGGCTTTTGTGCACCGTGTCAGCACCCGGGTAAAGCACGAGTCAATTGACAAGCCCGCGGCACCGTCGGCGACGTCTGCCGCTGTTGCTGCACCAGCGATGCTGGCCGCCAACGATCATCAGTTCCGCTGGAAGCTGGTCGCAGGCTTCGCGGGCCTGGGCATGATCGGTGCGGTTGCATGGAGCCTGTCGGGTGCTTTTTCTGGCGCGCCTGCAGTCCAGCTGGCCGAACTCAAGGACCGCACAGAACGCATGGAACTCGCCAAGGGCGCAACACTGGTCATTGCGTCGCCGCAGGGTCCCGTGATTCGTGATGCTAGGCTTGAGGAATTGCTGTCGGCCCACAAACAAATGGGCGCAACATCTCTTCCGGTGCCCACAGGTTTTGTGCGAAATGCTGGTTTTGAGGCGCCCAGGCAGTCCAATCGCTGAGTTAACGTTGACAACGCAAAAAGTCTTCTCAAACACATGTCTTACCAGAAATATAGCCTTCTAGCCCTTTGTTTATGGGCGCTGGCAACTCCTAATTTAGTAGCATCTCAAACATTGATGACGAGCCCGGTGACGGTTGCGCCAGCCGCTTCCCAAGAGGCCAAAGGACTGAACGATTGGCTGCGCCGCATGCATGAGGTGTCTAAAAACCGCGCTTACATCGGCACTTATGTCGTGTCGTCTGGCGGCCAGATGCAAAGTGCAAAAATCTGGTACGTTTGCGAGGGCGGCCAACAGACCGAGCGGGTTGAAACCCTGACAGGCGCGCCACGCTCAACTTTTCGTCACAACGATAAAATCGTGACCTTCATCCCGGAGCAAAAGCTGGTGCGCCACGAAAAGCGCGACACTTTTGGCGCGTTCCCGGAGATTGTTCAGTCGTCAGATCATCGCATTTCGGACTATTACCGGCTTAAGCTGGAGGGTTCTGAGCGGATTGCCGGCGTAGAGGCTGACATTGCCCTTTTGGTGCCTAAAGACACGATGCGCTTTGGCTACCGTGTCTGGACAGAGCAGAAAAAAGGGCTGGTGGTGAAGCTGCAAACTCTGGACGTTGATGGCCAGGTGCTGGAGCAGGCCGCATTTTCCGAGCTGCTGATGGACGCCCCGGTGAAGTCCGACAAGCTGCTTCAAATGATGGCGAAGGTTGATGGTTACCGAGTCGAACAGCCCGCGCTCGTCAAAACCACCGCTAGTGCAGAAGGCTGGCAGTTGCCGGCGTCGGTGGCCGGGTTCAAACCAATGAGTTGCTACAAAAGGCCAGCCTTAGCGGGCGCCATCGCTGCCGAAGCCTCTGGCGTGCAAGACGCGATGCAATGGGTATTTTCTGATGGGCTGGCATCGGTCTCGCTGTTTGTCCAGCCCTACGACCGCCAGCGCCACGGCAAGGAGTCAGCCATGTCGATGGGCGCCACCCACACCCTGACCCGGCAGATCGGCAATTACTGGCTGACTGCCATGGGCGAGGTGCCAATGACGACTCTCAAACAGTTTGCCGTCTCGCTTGAACGTAAAAAATAGCTCTTTAAATTAATTACTACTTATAACGAGGTCGATGATGTTTGTACCCCTGAAAAAATCACTACGGGCCAAGGTTGCCGTGATGTCGCTGTGTCTAGCTGCGCTGCTGGCGGCAGCGCATTCGCCATCCGCATGGGCACAAAATCGTACGTTGCCTGACTTTACCGATCTGGTGGAGCAGGTTGGCCCTTCCGTGGTCAACATTCGGACTTCTGAAAAGGTCAAGGCAGCAGCTGGCGGAGGAGCGGACGAGCAAATGCTTGAATTTTTTCGCCGCTTTGGCATTCCCATACCTCCTAACGCGGCTCCGAACACGCCTCGCGGCCCACGCTCTGAGCGTTCGCCAGCGCCACAGGAAGACGCTCAGCCGCGCGGTGTCGGCTCAGGTTTTATTCTCACCGCTGATGGTTTTGTGATGACCAACGCGCACGTTGTCGAAGGCGCTGACGAAGTCATCGTGACACTGACCGACAACCGCGAGTACAAAGCCAAAATTATTGGCGCCGACAAGCGCACGGACGTCGCCGTTGTGAAAATTGAAGCCACCGGCCTGCAGGCGGTCAAGATTGGCGACTCCAACCGGCTCAGGGTTGGGGAGTGGGTCATGGCCATCGGTTCCCCGTTCGGTCTGGAGAACACCGTCACAGCTGGCATTGTCAGCGCCAAACAGCGCGACACCGGCGACTACCTGCCTTTTATTCAAACAGATGTCGCCATCAACCCAGGCAATTCGGGTGGTCCGTTGATCAACATGCGCGGCGAGGTGATCGGTATCAACAGCCAGATTTATTCACGCTCGGGCGGTTTTCAGGGCATTTCATTTGCCATTCCCATGGACGAAGCCGGCCGCGTGGCTGACCAGCTGCGGGCTTCTGGCAAAGTCACCCGCGGCCGTATCGGCGTGCAGATCGATCAAGTCAGCAAGGACGTCGCGGAATCGATTGGTCTTGGCAAAGCCCAAGGCGCGTTGGTCAGGGGCGTTGAGGCAGGCGCACCGGCTGACAAAGCGGGCATTGAGGCGGGGGACATCATCACGAAATTTGACGGCAAGGCGATCGAAAAATCTACCGATCTGCCGCGCCTGGTGGGCAATGTCAAACCGGGTACCAAATCCGTGGTGACGGTCTTCAGGCGCGGCGCCAGCAAAGACCTGTCAGTTGTCGTGGCTGAAGTGGAAGCTGAAAAGCCTGTTCGCAAAGCAAGCGGGCCAGAGCCCAAACCGCCCGTTGCCGGCCCGGCCCAGGTGCTGGGCATGGCTGTCAGCGAAGTCACTGATGCGCAAAAGAAGGAACTCAAAATCAAAGGTGGCGTCAAGATTGACACTGCCGAAGGTGCCGCGGCCAGAGCAGGTCTGCGCGAGGGCGATGTGATTGTCGCCATCGCCAATACAGAGATCACCAACGTCAAGGAATTTGAAGCTGCGCTTGCAAAACTGGACAAAACAAAACCGGCCAATGTGCTGTTCCGGCGTGGCGAGTTGGCACAGTACGTTTTGATTCGACCGGCGCGGTAAGGGCTGATCTGCCCCTGAACCTCCTGATATCTGAGGCAACAACCACCCCGATACCCGGCCTGGGCTCGGGGTTTTTTGTTAAAAAGTGCGAACTAAAAGCGGTCAAAATATTTTTTTGCGCAGTCCGGGAAAAATAAATCGCAGCCTGTCATGCACTGCGGCGGACTAACAACTCCACCCTATATTATTTAAAGTCACTAACAAATCTAAAAAATATGATTTTTTGCATATCCGTTATGTCAGAGACCATAAATGTCGGTTGTTTACAATGCAAATTGACATATCCTCACTTGCTCCACAGATCACGCACAAGTTGTCCAGAGCGATTCAGTTAAAATTGTGGATAACCTGTTCATAAAATTGATGTTGCGGTCCTGCAACGACAGAAATATGCGCAATGTTGGACTTCTCGTTCTGGTGTTTTTGCCTACAATGAAGATCCAACATAGCAGTTGCCATAGATTGTTGGTTCAGGGCGCGTCGCAAACCGACGCGCCCTTTTTTATGTTTCATGCGCAATGGCAACATCGCTGTTCGCAATACTTTCAAGCACTTAGGCGTTTTCGTTGATGAATCACATCAGAAATTTTTCGATCATTGCGCACATTGATCATGGCAAGTCCACACTCGCAGACCGATTGATCCAGCGCTGTGGCGGTTTGCAAGACAGAGAGATGAGCGCTCAGGTTCTCGATTCCATGGATATCGAAAAAGAGCGTGGGATAACCATCAAGGCGCAGACCGCTGCGCTTAAATACAAGGCACTTGATGGGCAGATTTACAACCTGAATCTGATCGATACGCCTGGCCATGTCGACTTCTCGTACGAAGTCAGCCGTTCTTTATCGGCATGCGAAGGCGCGCTGCTGGTGGTTGATGCATCGCAGGGTGTTGAAGCACAGACCGTGGCCAATTGCTACACCGCGCTTGATCTCGGCGTTGAGGTCGTGCCGGTGCTCAACAAAATGGATCTGCCGCAAGCTGATCCTGACAACGCCAAGCAGGAGATAGAAGAAGTCATCGGCATCGATGCCACAGATGCGATCCCTTGTAGCGCAAAAACTGGTCTGGGTATCGACGAAATTTTGGAAGCCGTTGTGGCACGCATTCCACCGCCCCAAGGTAATCCTGATGGGCCCCTACGCGCCATGATCATCGACAGCTGGTACGACGCTTATGTGGGCGTGGTCATGCTGGTGCGGGTGGTTGATGGCCGTTTGGTCAAAGGTGACCGCATCAAGCTGATGGCCAGCGAAGCGATGTACAACGCCGAGCAGCTAGGCGTATTCACCCCCCACAACGAGCCGCAGCCGTCGCTGGAAGCGGGCGAGGTGGGCTTTGTGATTGCGGGTATTAAGGAACTTCAAGCCGCGCGGGTGGGTGACACCATCACCCGCATCAAGGCCGGCAGCGGCGGCCTGAGCGCCACCGCGACCGAGGCGCTGCCTGGCTTTAAAGAAATTCAGCCGGCGGTGTTCGCAGGCTTGTACCCGTCTGAAGCCAGTGAATACGAATCGCTGCGCGATGCGCTTGAAAAGCTCAAGCTCAACGATGCATCGCTGCACTACGAGCCGGAAGTCAGCGAGGCGCTGGGCTTTGGCTTCAGGTGCGGCTTTTTGGGGCTGCTACACATGGAAATTGTGCAGGAGCGGCTGGAGCGTGAGTTTGACCAAGACCTGATCACTACAGCTCCAAGTGTCGTTTATGAGGTGCTCAAGGCTGATGGCGAGATCATCAAGGTGGAGAATCCATCGAAAATTCCCGACGCCGGCCGGGTCAATGAAATCCGCGAGCCTATCGTCACGGTGCATTTGTACATGCCGCAAGACTATGTCGGCGCCGTCATGACGCTGGCCAACCAAAAACGCGGCGTGCAGCTGAATATGGCGTACCACGGCAAGCAAGTCATGCTGACGTACGAGATGCCGCTGGGCGAGATCGTGCTCGACTTTTTTGACAAGCTCAAATCGGTGTCGCGCGGCTATGCGTCGATGGATTACACCTTCAAAGAATTCCGCGCTTCAGATGTGGTAAAGGTCGATATCTTGCTCAATGGCGAGAAGGTCGACGCACTGTCCATCATCGTGCACCGCAGCCAGTCGGCCTACCGCGGCCGAGCTGTAGTGGCCAAAATGCGCGAGATCATTTCACGCCAGCAGTTTGACGTTGCCATCCAGGCGGCCATTGGTGCCAACATCATTGCGCGTGAGACAATCAAGGCCCTTCGCAAGAACGTGATCGCCAAGTGCTACGGCGGTGACATTTCACGCAAACGCAAACTCCTTGAAAAACAAAAAGCGGGTAAAAAACGCATGAAACAAATCGGATCGGTTGAAGTGCCGCAAGAAGCATTCCTGGCTATTTTGCAGGTCGAAGATTAATGGCAACGGCGATCACGAAATCAATGAGCGGCATCACGGCTGTTGTGCTGGCGGCGTTCGTCAGCTATGGTGCCGCTTGGTACTTTGGGATGGTCGATGGCAACTTTTCACTACTGCTGTTCCTGGCGGCAGTTGTCACTGGAACTTATTGGGTAGCGGAGCAGTTTTATTTTCTGCCCCACCGCTACAAAGACGTTCAGGCGCTGGACGAAGCAACGGCCAAGCGTCAGGCGGAGCTGGCGGCGATGGGTATCACCAAAGTTGACAGTGACACCAGTCAAACCAAAACACAGCTCATCATGCAACCGTGGTGGTTGGACTGGACGGCGGGTTTGTTTCCCGTCATCATCGTGGTGTTTTTATTGCGTTCGTTTTTGTTTGAACCTTTTAAAATTCCGTCGGGCTCGATGATTCCGACGTTGTTGATCAACGACCTGATCCTGGTCAATAAATTTCATTACGGTGTGCGGCTGCCAGTCATCAACCTCAAGGTACTTGACAACAACAGCCCGCAGCGTGGCGATGTGATGGTGTTTCGCTACCCGCCCAAGCCCAGCCTGGACTACATCAAACGCGTGGTGGGCGTGCCGGGCGATGAGGTCGCCTACCTGAACAAAAAGCTGACCATCAACGGCAAGCCTTTGAACAAAACCGCTTTGCCCGATTTTTTCGACGAAGACACCCTGCGTTATTCAAAGCAGTTTGAAGAAACGACTGGCAGCAGGAAATACCGTTTGCTCAACGACGACGACCGCCCTGCTTTTATCCCTGGCGCTGAAGATTTTCCTGACAAGCAAAATTGCCGCTACAGTAACGAAGGGGTCGTTTGCAAAGTTCCGCAGGGTCACTACTTCATGATGGGCGACAACCGGGACAACTCGCTCGATTCGCGTTACTGGGGTTTCGTGCCGGAAAAAAATATTGTAGGCAAAGCTTTTTTCGTCTGGATGAATTTCGGAAACCTCAAACGCATTGGTTCATTTAACTGATTCAATTGCTATCGTTGTCTGGAGAAACCTATGAAATATTCCCAAAACCTTAAAAACAACCAGCGTGGCGTCTCATTTATTGGGCTCTTGTTTGTTGGCGGTGTGCTGGTCTTTAGCGGCATTGTGGGCGCGCAGGTGTTCCCCACATTGCTCGAGTTTCAGGCGATTGGCAAGGCTGTCAACAAGGCCAAAGACGGCAACACTGTGGCCGAGGTGCGCAGCACCTTTGACAAAGCCTCGCAGATTGACGACATCAAGTCTTTGACTGGCAAGGACCTTGACGTGACGAAAGAAGGTGACAAGATCGTGGTCTCTTTTGCTTACAACAAGGAAATTCACCTTGGTGGCCCGGCCTATTTGCTGCTCAAGTACACGGGTCGCTCAAAATAAGTGCGTGCCAGTTCTGCATCAGGTTCTGATTTGCTGGCGCTGCAAACGCGCCTGGACCACACGTTCACCAACTCAAGGTTGCTGGTTCAGGCACTCACGCATCGCAGTTTTTCATCTGACCATAACGAGCGCATCGAGTTTTTGGGAGACTCGGTTTTAAACCTGGCGGTCGCCGGGCTGCTTTACGAGCGGCTGAAAGACTCTCCTGAAGGCGATTTGTCACGCGCCAGAGCCAATCTGGTCAAGCAGGAAACTCTGCATCAGGTTGCGCTAACGCTCGGCTTGCCAAACCTGCTGCGCCTGGGCGAGGGCGAGGCCAAGTCTGGCGGACAAAATCGGGCGTCTATTCTGGCCGATGCGTTGGAAGCAGTGATTGGTGCGGTTCACCTTGATGCTGGTTTTGATGTCGCGTCAAGTCTGGTGCGCCGCTTGTTCAAAGACCTGGAAATCAATGCCCAAATGCAGGCCATTGGCAAAGACGCTAAAACTGAATTGCAGGAGTGGTTGCAGGGCAACAAAATGAGCTTGCCGATTTACCGCATCGTCGGCACTGAAGGCGCAGCGCACAAGCAGACCTTTGATGTCGAGTGTGAAATCGTTGAATACCGCCGTGCCGAACGCGGCACAGGTAATTCGCGCCGTGCGGGTGAGCAGGCAGCCGCCTCGGCAATGCTTGCATTCATCAAAACCCTATGACTGATAAAAAATTGACCCCTGACGAAGTTGCTGCGCAGGCCCAAGCTGCGGCCGTTGAGGCCATGATGGCCAAAGCTTTTTCAAATCGGGCCAGCACCACGCCTGCCGGCGATGCACCCGATACCCCAGCGCTAGACACCCAGCGCTGCGGTCTGATTGCCATTGTCGGCAAGCCTAATGTGGGGAAGTCAACGCTGCTCAATGCACTGGTTGGCCAAAAGGTCAGCATCACCTCGCGCAAGGCGCAAACCACGCGCCACCGCATCACTGGCATGAAAACGGTGGGCCCCACGCAATTCGTGTTTGTCGACACGCCAGGTTTTCAAACTCGCCACGGCAACGCGCTAAACCGCTCTCTTAACCGCACCGTCGTGGGCGCTGTCAACGATGTGGACTTGATTGTCTTTGTGGTCGAAGCAGGGCAATTCAACCAGGCCGACGAAAAGGTTTTGAGCCTGTTGCCAGCAGGCACGCCCGCCATTTTGCTGGCCAACAAGTTTGACCTGATTCACCGCCGGGGCGACATTGCACCGTGGCTGCAAATGATGCAAACCAAGCGCGACTTTGCCGAGTTTGTGCCTATGTCGGCCAACAGCGCGAAAGATGTGGAGCGCGTGTTTGGTATCTGTGAAAAATACCTGCCCCAGCAAGCCTGGATGTACGAGGCTGACGCTCTCACCGACCGCAGTGACCGCTTCATGGCCGCCGAGATGATTCGTGAAAAGCTGTTTCGCCTGACGGGCGATGAGCTGCCGTATACGTCAACCGTCATCATTGACAAGTACGAGCAAGAGGGCAACCTGCGCAAAATTGCCGCCACCATCGTGGTGGAGCGCGACGGTCACAAGGGCATGATCATTGGCGACAAAGGCGAAAAGCTCAAGCGCATGGGCACAGAGGCGCGGCATGAACTGGAGGCGCTGACGGGCAACAAGGTGTTTCTTGAGATTTGGGTCAAGGTTCGCTCAGGCTGGGCGGACAATGAAGACCGCGTCAAATCATTCGGGTATGAATGATGCCCCCACGCTTGCCCACTGCGTGTGGCCGCTGCCCCCCGAGGGGGCCGCTGCCCTTGCAGGGCGCAGCGCTGCCGGAGGCAGCGCATCTGGTGGCTGTCCAAACCCCCTCAAGGGGGCTTGGAGCCGCAGCCTCCAGCCTGCGGACTGGCAGAGCCAGATCCGCGGCCCCTGCTTGGCTTGAGGCATCTTTTCGTGGTTATAAAACGCATCGTTGATGAACCCGCTTACGTCTTGCATCGCTACGATTGGAGCGAGTCGAGTCTGATTCTGGAAGTGTTTACCCGCAGCTATGGTCGGGTGGCGCTGATTGCGCGGGGTGCCAAAAAGCCCAGCTCCAACTTCAGGCCCATCTTGCTGCCGCTTCAGCCGCTGCACATCGCTTTTGGCGGCGATGCTGAAATCCGCAACCTGAAAAGCGCTGAATGGCAGGGCGGCCATGTCATGCCGACGGGCGACGCATTGCTGTCGGGCTACTACTTAAATGAACTGTTGATGCGCCTGCTGGCACGCGACGATCCACACCCGGTGCTGTTTGACGCGTACGCTACCACCGTGCAGCTGCTGGCCAGCCAAAGCATCGACACGCTCCAGGTCGCCTTGAGAGCATTTGAGTTGCGCCTGCTGCGCGACATTGGCTTTCTGCCTCTGTTAGACGCGCAAACTTCAACGCTGGCATCGTTAGAACCTGATACTCAGTATGTGCTGCTGGCCGAAGCCGGCCTGCGCGAAGCGCATGACGACGACCGCAGCGCGTTAAGCGGTGCGCAGTGGCTGGCGCTTCAGCAGGCGCTCGATGGTGACGCGCCGTTTGTTGACACGATGCACGCCTGCGTCAACCACCTGCCCGCGCTGAAAACCCAGCTGCGCGCCCTGCTGCACTACCATTGTGATGTCACCGTATTAAAAACCCGGCAGATGATGATGGATCTGCAGGCTCTTTAAGGTCGGGCTTTGTAAAAAATGAATCGTAAAACCGCTCTTTCAGTCAACGTGAACAAGGTTGCCTTGCTGCGCAACACCCGGCACCTCGGCATTCCCGACGTGGTGCGCGCAGCTCGTCTGTGCCTGGAGGCGGGTGCCAACGGCATCACGGTGCACCCGCGCCCTGATGAGCGGCATATCAGGAGCAGCGATGTGTTTGAAATCGCTGCCATGATGAAAGACTGGCCTGACCGTGAATTCAACATCGAAGGCAATCCATTTCAAAATCTGATGGGTTTTGTGCACGACCTGTCAGCGCGCGGCCTTGCGCTGCACCAATGCACCTTTGTGCCCGACAGTGAGGACCAGTTCACCAGCGACCACGGCTGGGCTTTTCCGCAAGATGCAGAATGCTTGCAGCCGTTGATTGAACAAGCCCACGCGCGCGGCGTGCGGGTGAGTTTGTTCATGGACCCGATCCCCGAAGCCATGGCGGCGGCCAAAGCCGTGGGCGCGGACCGGGTTGAGTTCTACACCGAAAGCTACGCCAGCGCTTGGGGTACAGACCAAAAATCAGAAGCATTAAGCCGGTTTACCCAATCAGCACGGGCGGCAGCAGCTATTGATTTAGGAGTAAACGCCGGCCATGATTTGAACCGTGACAACCTCACTGAGTTTTTAAAAGCCGTGCCCGGCGTGCTCGAAGTGTCGATTGGCCATGCGCTGGTGGCAGATGCGCTGGAGCTGGGTTACACCGCAACCGTACAAGAGTATTTGCGCTGCATAGATACGGCGTTTGCTAGCAAATGATCTATGGAATCGGCACTGATATTTGCGATGTTCGGCGTATAAAAGCCAGCGTCGAGCGCCACGGCGAACGCTTCGCCAAGAAAATTTTGAGCGACGGCGAAATGAAAACCTTTAACGAGCGCGGCGCCCGCTGGCCGGATCGCGGCGTCAGTTACCTGGCTACCCGTTTTTCAGCCAAAGAAGCTTTTAGCAAGGCCATTGGCATGGGCATGCGTATGCCCATGACCTGGCGCAGTTGCGAGATTGCCAAAGAGGCCAGCGGCAAGCCCTGCATCGTGCTGCATGGTGAGCTCAAAGCATGGTTTGAGGCACGCCAGCTCAGCGCACACGTCAGCGTGACCGATGAGACTGACTACGCCGCAAGCTTTGTGGTCGTTGAGCAGAATATTTGATTTTCAGCCGTTTTAACCCATAAAATAGTGCTGCAGCCCAATAGATACGGGCGCAAGCAGCTCCTAAATATATAGTGATTGAAAAATGAATATAAACCAGCACGCCCCGCTCATCATCGACGTGGCAGGCACTAGCCTGACCAAAGAAGACCGCCGCCGGCTGAAAAACCCACTCACAGGCGGCATTATTTTGTTTGCCCGTAACTGGCACGGTGACGGCGGTGGTCGCGCACAACTCACCAGCCTGTGCGCAGCGATCAAAGGCATTCGCAAAGACTTGCTGATTTGCGTAGACCACGAAGGCGGGCGCGTGCAGCGCTTTAAAAGCGATGGCTTTACCCACCTGCCGCCCATGCGCGCCTTGGGTGAGTTGTGGGCCCGTGACCAACTGGCCGCCACCAACGCCGCCACCGCTTGCGGCTATGTGCTGGCCGCTGAGCTGCGCAGTTGCGGGGTTGATTTCAGCTTCACACCAGTGCTTGACCTTGATTTTGGCGAGAGCAGTGTCATTGGTGACCGCGCCTTTGGCCGTGACCCACGCGTCGTCACGCTGCTGGCCAAAAGCCTGATGCACGGCCTGCTGCAAGCTGGCATGATGAATTGCGGCAAGCACTTCCCCGGCCACGGCTTTGTCAAAGCAGATTCGCATACTGAGATTCCCGTTGACAAACGCAGCCTGAAAGCGATTTTGAAGGACGACGCTGCCCTCTATGACTGGCTGAACACCACGCTGACAAGCGTCATGCCCGCCCACGTGATTTACCCCAAGGTTGATAGCCGCCCGGCTGGCTTTTCAGAACAATGGTTGACCTATATTTTGCGCGGCCAGCTTGGCTTTGGCGGCGCAATTTTCAGCGACGACCTTAGTATGGCTGGCGCGCGCATCATCGACGGCAAAGAAGTCAGCTACACGCAGGCGGCCATCGCAGCACTCAATGCAGGCTGTGACATGACTCTGTTGTGCAACCAGTCGGTGGATGGCGGCAAAGCCGTCGATGAACTTCTCGATGGCATGACGGAGGCACTGCTCAAAGGGCGCTGGGAAGCGCTTGAATCAAGCGAGTTGCGCAGGCTTGATTTACTGCCGACATCCAAGGCCCACGCGTGGGACGACCTGATGCTGCACCCGGCTTACATGCATGCGATGGGTTTGATTCCATGAACTTTTTTCGCCTTACCATCGTCGCCGTGCTGATGGCTGCACCGCTTTGCGATAGTGCGTTGGCTCAATCCAGCACCCCTGTTCGCGTTGGCTCCAAAATCGACACCGAAGGCACGCTGCTGGGCAACATGATGGTGCTGGCGTTGGAGGCCAACGGCATCAAAACGCAAAGCAAGGTTTCGCTGGGCAACACGCAGGTCATGCGGGGCGCCATCACCGCTGGCGAGATTGATCTTTACCCCGAATACACGGGCAATGGCGCTTTCATTTTTGCCGAAGAAAAAAGCCCGGTATGGAAGAATTTGCAAACGGGTTACGACCGCGTCAAGACGCTGGACTACGCTAAAAATAAAATCATCTGGTTGCAACCCGCACCCGCCAACAACACCTGGACGATTGCAGTACGCAAAGACGTGGCCGCTGCCAACAAACTCGTCACGCTCGATGACCTGTCCAAGTGGTTGGCGTCTTCGCAATTCAAGGCGGGGCAATTCAAACTTGCCGCATCGGCAGAATTCGTCGAGCGGTCTGATGCACTGCCTGCGTTTCAGTTGGCGTACAACTTCAAGCTCAAACCTGACCAGCTGTTGACCCTTGCAGGCGGCGACACGTCGGTCACCGTGCGTGCCGCGTATGAAAAAACATCCGGCGTGAATGCCGCCATGGCCTACGGTACTGACGGTGCGATAGCCGCGCTGGGGCTGGTGATTCTGGACGACACCGCGGGCGTGCAGCCGGTGTATGCGCCTGCGCCCATCATTCGGGAAGACGCGCTAAAAAAGAACCCCAAAATTGCTGAGGTACTCTCGCCCGTCTTCAAGCTGCTGGACCGCCCGACACTGCAAAGTTTGAACGCAAAGATTCAACTCGAAGGTCAGGACGCCAAAAAAGTTGCCGGAGACTTTTTAAAGTCCAAAGGGCTGTTGAAGTAATCTGCACAGCATGACCCGAGACAAGCGCCGAAACCCAGTATTGGCAAGCTTGTCCATAGCAGTAGTTCTTGCTTTGTTTGGCCTGCCTTTTTTGCGGATTGCGCCTAACCGATTGGTATCGGGCCATCCGATTTATATTTTCTCAATCGTTGACGGCTCAGTCTGGTTGCTAGCGCTGATGCTTGTGGCGCTTGTAGGGCTGGCTGTCGTGGCGATATACAAGCCGCGCTCAGCTTGGCTTTGGGTTGTTCTGGCGGTGGCTACGGCCGGGATGCCTTACCTTGTCTGGCTGGCCGCGAATCTTGCCACTGTTAACCTTCAAGGCCAGCTAGCGATTGCAAGGGCCTCTGCAGGCGGCGCGTTTTGGATGGCGCTGACCTTGTTGGGCTTTATCGTCAGTGATGCGCTCGACCAGGTGAAAGCAACAAAGCTTCAAACAGCGGCAGTATGTGCTGTGTTGCTATTGGCGCTGGGCGTTTTGCTGGGCAGTGGCGCATGTGACAACTTGTCGCTGACAAAGGAATATGCCAACCGCGCCGACGATTTCGCGCAAACCGTGGTCCGGCATGTGCAGATTGTTTTGTTGGCGCTGGCATGCATGCTGTGTATTGGCTTGCCGCTGGGCTGGGCTGCACATGCGCATGCCAAAGCGGGCAGGGCCTTGCTGCCCGTGCTCAATATCATTCAAACCATTCCGTCGATTGCGTTGTTTGGGTTGTTGATGGCACCGCTTGCGTTGCTGGCGGCCAGCGTGCCTGCGCTGGGCCGCGCAGGCATCAGCGGCGTGGGGCTTGCGCCTGCAGTGATTGCCTTGACACTGTATGGTCTGCTGCCCATCGTGCGCGGCACGCTGGCTGGGTTGCAACAGGTGCCCAGCGCCATGGCGCAAGCCGCCTATGCCTTGGGGCTGACGCGCTTTGAAACGCTGGTTCACGTCGAGCTGCCGCTGGCCTTGCCCGTGCTGCTGGGCGGCGTGCGCACAGCGGCTGTCAGCAGCGTGGGGCTGGCCGCGGTGACGGCGCTGATTGGTGCGGGCGGCTTGGGCAGTATTTTGTTTGAAGGGCTGTTTGCCAACGCTGAGGACGTGGTGCTGTTGGGTGTGCTGCCCATCATTGCGCTGGGCGTAGGGGTTGATACGCTGTTTAAAGCGCTGATCAGTTGGGCTGGCCGCAGAGTTCGGCCATGGTGATGCAGTACCGATTGTTCTGGGTGGCCGGTTTGCTAGCGGCGTTGGTGGTGGTTCTGCCGCATTCGGCGCCGCTGTTCGCCTGGCTGTTTCCCCAGCTTGAACGCCCTGTCTACACACAAGAGCCTTTTGCCTGGCTGCTGTGGCAACACATTCTTTTGGTAGGCGCGTCCAGTTTGTTTTCGGTGGTGGTCGGCAGTGGTATCGGTGTCTGGGTCACGCGCCCGTCTGGCCGTGCCTTTAAACCACTGGTTGAAAGCGTACTGGCCATGAGCCAGGCTTTCCCGCCGGTGGCGGTGCTGGCCCTGGCGGTGCCATTGGTTGGTTTTGGCGAGCTGCCTGCGCTGTTGGCCTTGGCGGTGTATGGCTTGCTGCCAGTGGTGCAGGGCGCCGTCAGCGGCTTGATGAGCGTGCCCCCAGCGCAGCAGCAAGCGGGACTCAGCCTGGGGTTAACGCCACGTCAGTGCCTGCGCTACATCGACCTGCCGCTGGCGCTGCCGATGTGGCTGTCTGGCGTGCGCACGTCCGTTATCATCAACATCGGCACGGCAGCGATTGCTTCAACTGTTGGTGCCAAAACGCTGGGTTCGCCCATCATTGTGGGCTTGAGCGGCTTTAACACCGCGTACGTGTTGCAGGGCGCAATACTGGTGGCCCTGCTGGCCGTTACAGTCGACATGCTGTTTGAAAAGCTGGCGCAGCGCGTAGCTTGGCCGCATTAAATACGCTATAGATTCAGTAGCTGCTGGCACACGTAAAAATTGGGCTGCAGGTCGTTTTACTAAAATTTTTCGCGAATTTTTCTGCTCAGGTGGTGACTTCACGGTAAGCCCAAGCCAGCCAAGGCATCAAGGCGCGAAGGTCAGCTGCTTCTACCGTAGCGCCACACCAGATGCGCAGCCCGGCTGGTGCGTCTTTGTAGGCACCTATGTCGTAAGCCACGCCTTGCTCATCAAGCAGCGCCACCATCTTCTTGACCTGCGCATCGCTGGCGGACAGCGTCAGGCACACGCTGGTGTTGGACACGGTAGCCGGGTCTTTGGCCAAAAACTGAATCCAGTCGTTTTGCGCCACAAATTCTTCAATCACTGCCAAGTTGGCCCTGCTTTTGGCGATCAAGCCGGTCAGCCCGCCCAAGCTGTCAGCCCATTGCAGGGCGTCGAGGTAATCGGCCACACACAGCATCGACGGCGTGTTGATGGTGTCGCCCTTGAAGAGCCCCTCATTCAGCTTGCAGTTGGCCGTCATCCGGAAAATTTTTGGCAGCGGCCACGGCGGGGTGTAAGCCAGCAGGCGTTCAACCGCACGCGGGCTCAAAATCAGCATGCCATGCCCGCCTTCGCCGCCCAGCACTTTTTGCCATGAGTAGGTGATGACGTCCAGCTTGTGCCAGGGCATGTCCATCGCAAAAATAGCCGATGTCGCGTCGCACAGCGTCAGGCCGCCCCTGGTGTCAGGGATCCAGTCGCCGTCAGGCACCTTGACGCCTGAGGTGGTGCCGTTCCACACAAACACCACGTCGTTGTTGAAATCAACCCGCGCCAGGTCTGGCAAGTCACCGTAGTCGGCTTTGATGGCGCGGACATCCGGCAGCTTGAGCTGCTCAACAATATCGTTCGTCCAGGTGGCGCTGAAGGTTTCCCATTCCAGCACGTCAACGCCACGCGCACCAAGAAGCGACCACATCGCCATTTCAATCGCACCCGTGTCAGACGCTGGCACCACAGCCACGCGGTAGTCGGCAGGCAACCCCAGAATGCGCGCTGTCTCAGAGCAAGCCAGACCCAACGCCTTTTTACCAACAGCAGACCGATGCGACCGCCCCAGCGTGTCAAGCTGCAACTTGCTCACGTCGTAGCCAGGCCGCTTGGCGCATGGGCCTGATGAAAAGTTGGGGTTTTGCGGTTTGACGGTGGGTTGCATGGAGCGGCTTGGTGAAGCGGTAAGGAGTTTTCAGCAAGTTCCGAATGCGGGAGCTGATTTGTCATCTTAGCAAGGCAGGGGTGGGGAGGGCGCAGCTGTTGGAAGCACAGGCGCAGGTCAGGTGAGCGAAGCGTAACCCTAAGGAAATATTGGTGTGTTGGCCCATGTCGGGTTACGTTTTGCTAACCCAACCTACCAGTCCGATCCATATCCAGCACGACAAGAATCTCAACCGTTTCTTAACTCACTATCAAAAAAGTACCTGCTTGCGCGCGTATCCATTAGCCTAGAGCTTGCTTCAACATTTGAAAATGGCTTAAAAAAACCAGTTATTGAGCAAACAAACGCCCTAGTAAAGCCACTCAAAGCCAATATTGAGCCTAAAAATATCATTTTATCCATAAAATAAGCCCGCAGACCAAAAGATTCGGGCGCAAGCAGCTACTAAAAAAGTAGCGTCTCTAACCAGTTCGGTCTTCTAACCCACGGGC
>JANYED010000215.1 GCA_025363315.1 Polaromonas sp. | reverse complement strand
GGTTGGGATGAGCTGCAAGGCGTATTTCGTAGTCCAATAGCTAGACTATTGGCAAGAAATACAACGCCGCAGATCGCCCAAGCCTGCACTATCACGCATCGCATGGGGTTATGCAGAGCATCCTATAGTTTATGCACCGATCCTCACAACATCACGCTTCCAAATATGCGAACACGCACTGACAGCCTCAATGGGTCTGCTGAACAACTTATATCAGCACCCAAGAGACAAAGAGTCGAACCAATCGCGCAGCTTCCAGGCTTGCCGGGGAAAGTAGCGCCCGACAGCACATTACCCAGCACCAAACGCGAGCGTCCAAGGTACACAGCCAAAGAACTCAATGCGCTATGCAATATGAAGGCCGATTGGCCTGAAGACATCACAACTTGGGAACAGTTAAGACCTGTGGCGCGAGAAGTTTATTGATCAACGCAAAGCTCAGTCCGCCTTGATTCCGTTGTCTTTCACCACCTTGGCCCAGATGTCCATTTGTTTGTCGATAAAAACTCTGGCAACGTCTGCACTACCGCCCACCACGTCAATGCCTTGCGCGTCGAGCTTTTTGGCAATCTCTGGGCTTTTTAGCACGGCATTCAACGCGTCGTTCATGCGCTTCAAAATATCAGGCGGGGTTTTGGCTGGGGCCAGCACGGCCCACCAGGCGGGGGCTTCAAAGCCGGGGTAACCGCTTTCAGCCACAGTGGGTACGTTGGGTAAATCAGGGCTGCGTTTGCTGCTGGTCACGGCCAGTGGGCGCATGCGGCCACTGTCGATGTGCGGCTTGGTCACAAACACTGAGCCAATCGACAGCGGCACATGGCCAGCGACCGCGTCATTCATCAGCGGGCCGCCGCCTTTGTAAGGGATGTGCGCCCAGTCAATGCCGCCGTTTTTACCCAGCAGCGTCATGGCCACATGGCCCAAGCTGCCTGAGCCGATGCTGCCGTAGCTGACATTCTTTTTGGCTTTGGCAGCCGCCACCACATCGGCGAAAGTTTTGTAGTCACTGCCTGCAAAGGTGGCCAGCACCATGGGCGACGTACCGACCAACACGATGGGCGTCAAATCTTTTTTGCTGTCAAACGGCAGGTTGGGGATGAGTGCCGGGTTCACGCCGTGGGTGTCAAACACCACCGCGAAGGTGTAGCCGTCTGGCGGGGCGGCGGCAACTTGTGCAGCACCTATAGAGCCTGACGCGCCGCCCTTGTTTTCAACAATGACCGTTTGGCCCAAAGCCGTCTGTAGCGGCACCTGCAAAATGCGCGCGACCTGGTCAACCGAGCCACCGGGCGGGAACACCGCCACCAGCTTGATGGGCCCGCGTGTGGGCCAGGCGGGCGGCGTTTGGGCCATCGCCCCAAGAGCGAAAGTGCCCAATAATCCAAAAACCAAACTGCGCTTGAAATTCATTATTGTCTCCATGATTTAATCAATAGATGGTAAGACCAAATCAACTTTTGCAAAGTACGCGAGAACCCGTACCCCTGCGTGATGCAGCCACCGTTTTGCTGCTGCGCGATGGCCCGCAAGGCATCGAAGTGCTGATGACGCGCCGATCCATGACAGCCAGCTTTGCACCCGGTGCTTATGTGTTCCCCGGCGGCGGTATTGATGCAGCAGACAGCGCGGCGCACAGCCAGTCCACCCGGCGCTCAACCCAGAACGACCTTCATTTGACACAGGCGATTGCAGCCATTCGCGAGAGCTTTGAAGAGCTCGGCGTGCTACTGGCCAAGCATGGCGATGGTAGTTACGTCAACACCGCTGATATTGCTGCGCTGGACAGAAAAGCGCCGTTTGCCGCACAGTGCAAAGCGCGCGGTTTGACGCTGGCGGGCAGCGATGTATTCGTGCTGGCCCATTGGGTCACTGACCGCGACATGCCGCGCCGTTTTGACGTACCGTTTTTGGTCGCCCGCATGCCCGAAGGCCAGGAGCCGGTGGCCGACGAGGCGGAGCAATTTGAGCCTGAATGGATACGCCCTGTGGATGCGCTGGCCAAGCACGCAGCAGGCAACTTTCTCATCATATTTCCGACCATACGCACGCTGCAGCGGCTGCAACACTACGCCACGGTTGCTGCTGTTCTGGCAGCTTGCGCCAGCGAAAAGCCGCTGTGGACATCTTGCCCACGTGCTGGATTTTTGTACGGTAGAGAAGCCAGATACATGGAGCATGAATCGCCGTATGGCGAGCTGGAGCTGGTCAGCCCCGACGGACAAATCGTTCATCACCTCGATTGGCAAACGGACAAGCCCGTCAAGCTGCTTAAAAACCTCATGCGGCTGACCGCACCCAACCCGGGCGTGATGACCGGGCCAGGTACCAACAGTTATTTGGTGGGCGATGCATCTTCGGGCTACATTGCCATTGACCCCGGACCTGCGGATGTTGACCACGTTCAGCGGCTGTACAACGCAGCAGACGGCAATATTCGCTTGATTGTCTGCACCCACTCGCACCCTGATCATTCGCCCGGTGCGCGGCCATTGCAAGCGCTGTGCGAAGCGGCGGGAAAGCGGCCGTTGATTGCAGGACTGCCTTCTAAAGCCACAGCGCGCGCCGACAGCACCTTCACACCAGACCGGTTGCTATTAAATAGCGAGCTGCTTGCGCCCGTATCTATTGGGCTCCAGGGACATTTAACACCTGAAAATGGCCAAAATAGCCATACGCTGAAGGTCATCTACACCCCAGGCCACGCCGCCAACCACCTGTGTCTGGTGCTTGTTGAAGACGGCCTGCTGCTCAGCGGTGACCATATTTTGAACGGCAGCACCACAGTGATCAACCCGCCTGACGGCAACATGAACGCCTATCTGGATTCACTGGATGTGTTGAGCGCAGCGTGCGATGAACACGGCATAGCCTTCATCCTGCCTGCCCACGGTTACGCCATAGGCCAGGCCAAAACAGCGATTGCCCAGCTAAAAGCGCACCGCCTGAAACGCGAAGCCAAAATCATCGCCGTGATGCAGGCCATGCCAGACGGCACCCTGGACGACTGGGTACCGCTGGCTTATGACGACGTGGATGAACGCATCTGGCCGGTAGCCAAGCGGTCTTTGCTGGCACATGTAGAGCGGATTCAAGGCTCTTGAAAAAAGCTCAATGCCGCTTGTCGGCTTTCCATGTTCCGCCGTAGCGGTAAAACGGCTGACTTTCAACCTTAGCCCGACACACAGGGCAGACCAGTTTCCACTTGCCTGACGCGTCGACCACCGCACGGTACAGAGTGCCGCTCACCAGCTGGCAGCTTTCGCATGCTTTGACGCGAGAACGGGAGGGTTTGGGCATGTGCTGCTCGCTCGAAAAAATTAAAAGTGTGAAGCTCGCCGATAAGCCGGATTTTGTGCGCCGCCTCATCTTGCAATGAAGCGGTGTGACCGCCATTAATCTGGGCCGGGAGTCGCCTACCCGGCTCGGTGCCACCTACCCGCCAACTCAACGGAACCATCTCAACGTTGGCCTATTTGGTGTTGCTGCGCGTAGAGATTGCCCGTTTCACCCGGTCTTTTCAGGTTGCCCCAAACTGACCGACTCGTCTCTGTTGCTCTGATCCTCACCTCACGGTGGAGAGGTGTTACCTCCTACGCTGTCCTGTGCAGTCCGGACGTTCCTCCAGTGCGGGGTTTCCCCCACAGCAACTCGCGTTGCTGCCTCTTGCGAGTTGCACCAGCGGCGGTCTGGCGTGCTTCACGACTTTATTATCGGTGCAACTTAAAATAGTACCCTGATCCGAAAAACAGATCCACGAAAGACAAGATGATCCGCATCACTGAACTCAAGCTGCCGCTTGACCACGACGAGCACGCGCTGTCAGCGTTGATTGTCAAAACGCTGGGCATTGTGCCGAGCGATCTACTTAATGACACCATCTACAAACGCAGCTACGACGCGCGCAAGCAAAAGTTGCTGCTGGTGTACATCTGTGATGTGGAAGTTGCCCCAGAGCTGGAAGCCAAGCTGCTCAGCCAGTTTGAAACACACCCGCACATTCGCCCAACGCCTGACCAGACCTACTACCCGGTGGTGCAGCTAAACACAGCGCCCGCACTCAGACCCGTCATCGTCGGCTTTGGCCCCTGCGGTATTTTTGCCGCGCTGCTGCTGGCGCAAATGGGGTTCAAACCCATCGTGCTGGAGCGCGGCAAAAAAGTACGTGAACGCACGCTGGACACGTGGGGGCTGTGGCGTAAAGCCAAGTTAAACCCGGAATCAAATGTGCAATTTGGTGAAGGCGGTGCGGGCACGTTTTCCGACGGCAAGCTGTGGAGCCAGATCAAGGACCCACGGCATTTGGGCCGCAAGGTGATGATGGAGTTTGTAAAAGCTGGCGCGCCGCCAGAGATTTTGCTGGTCAGCAAGCCGCACATCGGCACCTTCAAGCTTGTCAAAGTTGTCGAGCACATGCGCGAGCAAATCATTGCGCTGGGCGGTGAGGTTCGGTTTGAACAGCGCGTGAGTGACGTGCTGATTGAGGATGGCTGCATTCGCGGTTTGACGGTACAGAATTTGAATGACTCGACCAATTACGACTTGCGCGCAGACCACGTCGTCCTGGCACTCGGCCACAGCTCGCGTGACACGGTGGCAATGTTGCACGCGCGCGGTGTGTACATGGAAGCCAAACCCTTTTCAATCGGCTTTCGCATCGAACACCCACAGGGCGTGATTGACCGTGCGCGCCTGGGCCAGCACGCGGGCCACCCGCTGCTGGGCGCGGCAGACTACAAGCTGGTGCACCACGCCACCAATGGCCGATCGGTCTACAGCTTTTGCATGTGCCCGGGCGGCACGGTGGTGGCAGCCGCGTCTGAGCCTGGCCGCGTCGTGACCAACGGCATGAGCCAGTATTCGCGCAATGAACGCAATGCGAATGCCGGTATTGTGGTGGGCATATCGCCGGCCGACTACCCGGAACACATCGCCAAGCCGCTGGCAGGGATTGAGTTTCAGCGCCAGCTTGAAACCCATGCCTACACGCTGGGCGGCAGCAACTACCAGGCACCCGGCCAGCTGGTCGGTGACTTTGTGGCGGGCAAAGCATCCACCCAGCTCGGAAGCGTTGAGCCGTCCTACAAGCCCGGGGTGTTGCTGGGCGACTTGCACAGCGCCCTGCCCGCCTACGCAATTGCCGCTGTGCGAGAAGCGATTGTGGTTTTCGGTAAAAAGATTCGCGGCTTTGACATGCACGACGCAGTGTTGACTGGCGTTGAAACCCGTACGTCGTCGCCCGTCAAAATCACCCGAGGCGATGACTTTCAAAGCCTGAACGTCAAAGGCCTGTACCCGGCAGGCGAAGGGGCGAGTTATGCGGGCGGTATTTTGTCGGCTGGAGTTGATGGGATTGAGGTGGCCGAGGCGGTAGCGTTGAGCATTGCATCCATCGCTGGCGCGACCAACATCACCAAGCCGCGATAATGCAGGCCATGCAAGATACCTCCGAAGAATCCATGACTGAAGTTGCTAACCCGCAACCCACAGCCAAACAACACGCCCCGCGCCAAACCCGTCAAGTGAGCCCGGTGCTGGAAAAGCTGTTTGAACTGCACCCCCATCTATTTGGCGCGAAGTTTTTGCCGCTCAAGCTAGGCATTTTTCACGACCTGTTGGCACGCCACCCGGACGTGTTTAAAAAAGATGAACTCAAGCTGGCGATGGGCCAGCATGCGCGCTCAACCCGCTACCTGGAATGTGTGGCCGCCGGGCTGGCAAGGCATGACCTGGACGGCGTGGCCGTTGAGCCTGTGGCACCCGAACATGTGCACCACGCGATTCTGGAAGTCTTTCGCAGGCGGCAAGCGCGTTCAAAAGACGACCTCAGGCCGCGCCTGCGCGGGCTACTCAAGCAAGCGATTGAAAACTCTGGCCTGGCGCTGGACGACTACGCAGCCCTGGTGCGCGTGCAAGACGAGGGCACCAACGCCGTGCTAGACGATGCGATGGCCGAGCTGAAGGCTGAAGCTGCCAAACGCGAGGCGCTCATGGTGACCTTCACAGCCAGCGGCAAGACCGAAGCTGAGTTTGCCGACATGTACGGCATGGACCTGAAGCTGGTGACCCGGGTGCTGGCGCGGGTGCGGGCTGAGCTGGCCTTAAAAACGCAACCTCATGGCGGAACCTCATAGCGGAACTCCATGAGTAAAAAGGCCTCGCAAGACCTTTTTTAAGTATCAAATCAGCCTCTAGCCCAATATACACGGGCGCGATCAGCTCCTGATTTAGGAGCGTATTAATATCAGGTCAGACTTGGCCAGGCTGCGCATTTTTTAGAGCAGCAATGCGCTCTTCAATCGGCGGATGCGTTGAAAACAACTTGCCAATGCCGCCGGCGATGCCCATGGCCTGAATCGATTTGGGCAACTCGCCCGGCACCATGCCGCCAAGGCGGGCCAATGCGTTCATCATCGGCTGGCTGCGGCCCATCAGCTGCGCCGCGCCTGCATCAGCTCTGAACTCACGGTGCCGTGAGAACCAGGCCACGACGATGGCAGCAGCAAATCCCAGCACGATGTCCAATACGATGGTGGTGATCATGTAACCAATCCCGGGGCCCGTGCTGTCGCTGCCTTTGCGCAGAAAACTATCCACTGCATAACCAATCACCCGGCTCAGGAATACCACAAAGGTGTTCATCACGCCTTGAATCAACGTCATCGTGACCATGTCGCCGTTGGCAATGTGCGCGATTTCGTGGCCAATTACGGCTTCGATTTCTTCACGCGTCATGCCTTGCAGCAAGCCGGTCGATACCGCCACCAGCGCTGAATCTTTAAACGCGCCCGTAGCGAACGCATTGGGTTCACCATCAAAAATGCCAACTTCGGGCATGCCAATTTGCGCCTTGTCGGCAAATTTTTTGACCGTATCGACGATCCAGGCTTCGTCAGCATTTTGTGGCTCATTGATGACGCGCACGCCCGAGCTCCACTTGGCAACCGGCTTGCTGATCAGCAGCGAAATAATCGCGCCGCCAAAGCCAATGACCAGTGCATAGCCAAGCAACAGCCCCAGGTTCAGACCATTGGGCGTCAGGTAGCGGTTAACGCCCAGCAGGCTGGCAACAATGCCCAGTACCACCACCACCGCCAGGTTGGTCATCACAAATAAAAAAATACGTTTCATGAGTTCTCCGTAGGGGTCATGGTTGACACACAACGTTCAATAAGTGGGGGATTCGCATGCCAAATCAAAGGATGCAAAAATCAGCGGCTGTTAGATTTTTTTCGCTATTTTCTATGCCTTCGGACGAAAAACAAGAATGTCCTCATAAAAGGAAAGTTTCTCGTTCTCGGCCCACCAGCCCGGCACGCCCAACACCGGTAGCGGTACAAATGGCTTACCGGCCAGCTTGCCTGCGGTGATGTCAGCGGCTATCCAGGCATCCAGGGATGCTATGGAATCAGTAGCTGGTTGCGCCCGATAAATATGGGCCGTGATGGGTTTACGTGGATTCACCAGCTTTTCAAGCAGCGCATGACCGAACAACACCAATTGTGCGCCTTGCCACATGGGCCGCAGCTCAACAAACAGACGTTGCCAGTCCCTGTCGATCAGCGCATCCCACAACGGCTGCGGTGCCAGCAGAAAAGCCGCGTTTTCATCAAACAGCGTGAGCGCATCCCGCACCGGACCGCGCGTTTGTTGAACGCCGCCCAACGCCAGTTGCGCCGCTTGTAACTGGTTAAGCTTTTTCTTGGTTTGCGGAAAAGTTAACCAGCACAGGCCGTTAAAAAAATCATGCAGGTTGTCGCGCGTGGGGACGGTTTGGGTGTCAAAAATGAATTGCTCGTAGGCCTGGCCTTCTGGCAAATCAGACTGGCTGACGAATCGCACCGGCGAATGGAAAACGGTGTTCAACGCTTCGGCAACACGGCTGCCAGTAGACGCAGGTGCTGCGGGGGCATAAGGCGCAAGCCACGGCGCGGCCCAATTGATCACATCACCAGTCACACAAAGCGCCAGGCCAGACTTTCCCCACTGCGTAGCGGCTTGAGCTGCCCTTGGCCAAACGCAAAACTCTCCGGCGGCAGCCAACTTTCTTTTTTCAACGTCACCGTTCCCGTGTTGCGCGGCAAGCCATAAAAGTCAGCGCCATTAAAACTCGCAAAAGCTTCCAGTTTGTGCAGTGCGCCCGCTGCTTCGAAAGCTTCGGCGTACAGCTCCATCGCCGCATGCGCGGTATAGCAACCTGCGCAGCCGCTGGCGTGCTCTTTCAGGTGCGCGGGATGCGGTGCGCTGTCGGTGCCCAGGAAGAACCGCGGGTTGTCGCTGACTGCGGCTTCAACCAAAGCCAGCCGATGCGTTTCACGTTTAAGCACAGGCAGGCAGTAGTAATGCGGCCGAATGCCACCGGTAAACATCGCATTGCGGTTGTACAGCAGATGGTGCGCGGTGATGGTGGCCCCTAGACATTGATCCGCATCACGCACGTAATGCGCTGCCTCTCGCGTGGTGATGTGCTCGAACACGATTTTGAGTTCAGGAAAATCACGGCGTAGCGGAATCAGCTGCCTGTCAATGAACACCGCCTCACGGTCAAACAAATCGATGTCGGGCGACGTTGCTTCACCGTGCACCAGCAGCAGCAGACCTTCTTTTTGCATCGCTTCCAGTGTTTTGTAGGTTTTGCGCAAGTCTGTCACCCCAGCATCGCTGTTGGTGGTGGCACCTGCCGGGTACAGCTTGGCTGCGACCACGCCTGCTTCTTTGGCGCGCTTGATCTCATCGGCTGGCAAGTTGTCGGTCAGGTAAAGCGTCATCAAAGGCTCAAACGCCAAGCCAGCGGGCACAGCAGCCTGAATGCGGTTTTTATAGGCCAGCGCCTGCGCAGTCGTGGTCACAGGTGGGCGCAGGTTGGGCATGATGACGGCTCTGGCAAACTGCGTGGCGGTGTGCGGCACCACGGTGTGGAGGGCGTCGCCGTCGCGCACGTGCAGGTGCCAGTCGTCGGGGCGGGTCAGTGTCAATGTGGTGGGTTGAGTCGTCATGGTGTGAATTGTCGCACTGGGATTGGCGCGGTTTTAGTCTTGTCTTCATCTTGAGTTGGGGCGTAAAAAAGCCCGCTTGAGCGGGCTTTTCGTGAGTCGCATGAACAATCAATGCGCCAGTATCTTGTTCAAAAAATCCTTGGTTCGCGGCTGGCGGTTTTCTGGGTGCTTGAAGAATTCGTCGGTTGAGCAGTCTTCCAAAATCTTGCCGCCCACGTCCATAAAAATCACGCGGCTGCCGACTTTTTTGGCAAAACCCATCTCGTGCGTGACGCACATCATGGTCATGCCTTCTTTGGCGAGGTCCATCATGCAGTCGAGAACTTCGCCGACCATTTCTGGGTCCAGTGCCGATGTAGGCTCGTCAAACAACATGGCAATCGGGTCCATGCTCAGCGCACGGGCAATGGCTACACGCTGCTGCTGGCCACCCGACAATTGACCGGGAAACTTGTCTTTGTGCAGCATCAGGCCCACACGGTCCAGATATTTGAGGCCGTGGGTTTTGGCGTCAGCTGCATTGCGGCCCAGCACCTTCATTTGTGCCAGGGTCAGGTTTTCTGTCACGCTCAGGTGCGGAAACAGCTCAAAGTTTTGAAACACCATGCCGACCCGGCTGCGCAGCTTGGGCAAGTCGGTTTTTGGGTCATGCACGGCCTGACCGTCGACAAAAATCTGGCCCTTTTGGAACGGCTCCAATGCGTTGATGGTTTTAATGAGCGTTGATTTACCTGAGCCTGATGGCCCGCACACAACGACTACTTCTCCCTTGTTGATGCTGGTGGTGCAGTTGTTCAAAACCTGCACCGTGCCGTACCACTTGGATACTTCTTTGAGCTCAATCATTGCCATGTACTTCTCCAATACTTTTCAAATAATCTTCAATTCTTACAGCTAACTCAGCGGATGATCGCGATTTTGTTTTGCAGGCGCTTGACCATGTAAGACAGGCCAAAGCACATCACAAAATAAACCACCGCTGCCAGCAAATAGGCTTCTTCGGGTCGGCCGTAAATCTTGCCCGCGGTGCTGAAGCCCTTGAGCAGGTCATACGCGCCAATCGCATAAACCAGCGAGGTGTCCTGGAACAAAATAATCGTTTGCGTCAGCAAGATTGGCACCATGTTGCGAAAGGC
>JANYED010000039.1 GCA_025363315.1 Polaromonas sp. | reverse complement strand
CAGCACGTAGTCAGGATAGCCTTGCGGCACATCGGCGTTGGCCGCCTGCAGGCCTGCACGCACCCGGGCAATGGTGCCGTGGTGATCCATGCCTTGAATGTTGATGGCGCGACCAAAACCGCGCTCCCACTTGGCCAGGTGGTAGGCCACGTCGGGCACAAAATAGGTGTAGGTGCCGTCGCTTTTTCTCATCACGCGGTCTTTGTCGTCGCCGTAGTCGGTGGACTTGAGCCACAGCGCGCCGTCTGCCTCAAAAGTTTTGCCCGCGCCTTTGAGCTTGGCCACAGCCGCGTCCACCCGACCCGAGCTGTACAGGCTGGACTCCAGATAGTAGTTGTCAAAGCGCACCGAGAACGCCTGCAAGTCCAGGTCCTGCTCGCGCCTCAAGTACGCCACCGCAAACTGGCGAATCGAATCCAGGTCGTCAATATCGCCCGACGCGGTAAATTCGCGGTCGTCAGACTTGACAGTTTTTTTGGCGATGAAGTCAGCCGCAATGTCGGCAATGTAGTCGCCGTTGTAGGCCAGTTCTGGCCACGCTGCATCTCCGGGCTTGATGCCTTTGGCGCGCGCCTGCGTGCTGGTGGCCAGGGTGCGGATTTGCACACCCGCATCGTTGTAATAAAACTCGCGGTACACGCGTACGCCCTGGGTTACAAACAGGTTGCAAATTGCATCACCCAGCGCGGCCTGGCGGCCGTGGCCCACATGCAGCGGGCCGGTTGGGTTGGCCGACACAAACTCGACCACCGTAGCCTGACCGGCCACCGGCGGCTTGACACCGAATTGCGTGCCCGCTTGCAACACCTCGCGCACGGTTTCCTGCTTGGCCTCGGGTTTTAAACGGATGTTGATAAAGCCCGGCCCCGCGATGTCGATGTCCTTTACCCAGCGCATGAAAGCTGGCTGCGTCAGCAACAGCGCGCGCAGCGCCTCGGCAGCCTGACGCGGATTTTGTTGGAGCGCCTTGGCCAGCTGCATGGCGGCAGTGCATGCAAAGTCACCGTGCGCCGCCACTTTGGGCGATTCAAAAGCGGCTTTGCTTCCATCACCCGTGCCCGAGCCGGGGGACAGTTGTTCGAGCGCGGCGCCAAGGGCGGTGAGCAAATCATTTTTAATCGAGAGCATGCGTTGATTTTACGGTCACCATGTCGTTCGCTCCGTCATCGAACTTGCGGCGCCGGGCGTTATGTGATGGAATTCGGAGGCGGAATTAAAACGCAGCGATTCATTTCCCTTAACTAACAGGAGATTCCATGAAAAAGCTCATTTCCCTGATGGCCATTGCTTTTGCATTTTCGTTTGGCATGACGGCGCACGCGGCCGACGGCGACGCCAAAACTGCCCAGCAAAGCAAAATGGGCACCTGTAACAAAGATGCTGAAGGTAAAAAGGGCGACGAGCGCAAGGCTTTCATGAAGGAATGCCTGAGTGCCAAGGCCGAGCCTGCTACCCAGCAAAGCAAAATGAAAACTTGCAACGTTGACGCCAAAGACAAAAAAGGCGATGAGCGCAAGGCTTTCATGAAGGAATGCCTGAGCAAGAAAGCCGCCTGATCTTTTGGCACGAGCCCGGCCAACGCCCTGAGCGCTTCAGGCGTTGCGTCGGCGCAGATTATTTTTTGGCGGCCTGGGCGCTCGCCACCGCAGCCCGCAAACCCAGCAAATAGCTGTCGACGCCAAAGCCGCAAATCTGGCCTTTGGCAATCCCCGCAAACACCGACACATGCCTGAACGCTTCACGCGCATGGATGTTGGACATGTGCACTTCAATGACCGGGCAGGTCAATACCGCCAGGGCGTCGGCAATGCCGTGGCTGTAATGCGTCCAGGCCCCGGCATTGATAACAACCGCATCCACGCCGTCGGTATGCGCTTGATGAATCCGCTCGGCCATGGCGCCCTCAGCGTTCGTTTGAAACGCTTGTACGGCTGCCCCCAGCTGGTTGCCCAGCGCAACCAGGCTGCTGTCAATTTCAGCCAGCGTCGCGACGCCGTACTGCGCCGGGTCACGCTTGCCGAACATGTTGAGGTTGATGCCGTGAAGCACAAGGATTTTCATGAGGTCGTTTTTTTTACACGCAACGCCGTATTAAACCCGAAATGTACCGGCGCTCACAGCGGCTTACCTCGTGTTAGTCGAGGCCGGCAGGTGTTTCATCGACGTAGTAGCGCTTACCTTTTTTGCAGCAAGCCGCCCAGCATGCCCATCAGGTCACCCGAATTGCCCAGGCCGCCCGCAGGTGTCTGGCCATTGGGCGTGAGGTGGCTAATCAAACCCGGCAGCAGGTTTGACAGCTGACCGGCGGCGTCGCTCGGACTGACACCCATTTTGGCGGCCATGCCGGCAATTGCGTCCGAACCCAAAACGTTGGTGATCTGATCGCCTGATACCGGGTGGTTCTCGCCGTTGCCGATCCATGAGCTGACCATGCCGCCCAACCCGGCTTGTTCAAACTTGCCGACCAGCCCACCCAGGCCGCCGTGCGCCCCATCATTGCCCAGCATGCCGGTGACCGCCTGCATCAGTTGCGGGTTGCTGGCCACCATGCCCAGCAAGCCGCCAATGCCGCCCAGTCCACCCATGCCGCCGCCGCTGCCGGCCTGGGCTTGCTGTCCGCCTGTGACCGCACCTAATACAGAATCAAGTAAACCCATGATGAACTCCAGAAGTTGTTGCTAAAAAACAATCGTTAAACGGACCCGAGGACCCGCATCAAGGATTCTGGGGCCTGCGCTGCTGTAAAGCAAGCCAGCCCAGTAACAGTCCGGTCATGCCCAGCGGCAGTAAGGAGCCCATGTTCAGCAACGCCCAGCCCTGGGTGGTAACCAGCACGCCGGACGTCAGGGACGACACCGCCAGCACCGCAAACACGCAAAAGTTCAGCGCGCCCTGGGCTTTGTCTTTTTCTTCCGGGCGATACGCTGTCAATGCCAGCGTGGTGGCGCCAGTGAATAAAAAATTCCAGCCCAGCCCCAGCAAAAACAGCGCAGCCAAAAACTGGCTGAACGCAATGCCCGACAGCGCAATCACAACGCAAACGATGTTCAGGCCCAGGCCAATTGCCATGATCGGCAGCGTGCCGTAGCGTTTGATCAAATGCCCGGTGAAAAAGCCCGGCGCAAACATGCCAATCACATGCCATTCGAGCACCCAGGCGACGTCTGAGAACGGCAGGCCGCAAATCTGCATGGCAATCGGCGTAGCCGCCATCAACAGGTTCATCACGCCGTAGCCCAAGGCACCTGCTGAAGCCGCAACAACAAAGACCGGCTGGCGCATGATGACACTTAGTGGCCGGCCACTTTCACGTCCATTTGTTGCAGAGGTTTTAATGGGGACGGCTGGAAACGTCACACAGGCAAGCAGCGCCATGGCGACTAAAGCCACCGCTGCAAGCGCCAGGTAAGCCCCGGCAAAGGGCACGTCGGTCAGGCTGCGGGTTTTCGACGCCAGATTAGGCCCCAGCACCGCGCCCAGCAACCCGCCTGCCATCACCAGCGAGATGGCTTTTTCCTTAAAAGCAGGGGCGGCCAATTCAGCAGCGGCAAAGCGGTACAACTGCGCATTGGCGTTGTAATAACCCGCCACCACCGTGGCGGCCACCAGCAGCCAGAAGTTCTTGGTGTAAGCCGCGTAACAGCACAGCAGTGCCGACAGCACCGCCACACCCAGGCCGAGCTGAAACGACACCTTGCGGCCAAAGTGGACTTGCGTGCGCGTGACCAGCGCCGTCGACATCGCCCCGCCCACCACATAAGCCATCAGCGGCAGCGTCGCCATCCAGCCAAAGGGCGCCAGGTTAAGGCCGACCAGGCCATTGACGGCCATGAAGGTCACGTTGTTGGTCAGAAAAAGACCTTGGCAGATCGTCAAAAGCCAGAGATTGCGGTTCATGAATTTCCAGTCAGCATGCTCAGCGCCAGACAGGCCAGCGGCGCGGTTTCTGAGCGCAGCACCCGCATGCCGAGCGTGGCAGGTGCGAACCCGTGTGCCATGGCTGCGTCTTCCTCCAGGCTGCTCAAACCGCCTTCGGGTCCGCTTAAAAAGGTCATGGCACCGGTCGCACCGATGATGTTTGCCAAAGGCTGCGAGCCCGTTTGCAGCGACAGCAGCAGGCGCACATCGGTTGTCTCGCCCCGCGTTTTCAGCCAGTCGGCCAGGCTGGCTGGCGCATGGATCAGCGGCACGCGGTTGCGGCCGCATTGCTCACACGCCGCTATGGCAATGCCCTGCCAATGCAGGCGTTTTTTGTCGGCCCGCTCACCGACCAGCCGCAGCACGCTGCGCTCGGTCATCAATGGCTGAATGCCGGCTACGCCCAGCTCGGTGGCCTTTTCCACAAGCCAGTCCATGCGCTCGTTGGCGGGCATGCCAACAGCCAGGTGCACGGCGCGGGGTGCTTCCAGCCGGGTCAGGCTGAACTCACCTACCCGCACGGTCACATCGCTGCGGCCCATGCTTTCAATTGTGGCGGCGTACTGCCCTTCATCAAGGCCCAGGCCATTGAACAGCGTAACGGTCTGGCCCGGCTGAAAGCGCAGCACCTGCACATGCCGGGCAGATGCTGGCGGCAAGCTAATGTTGATGCCAGACACGAGGAGCTGCGGGGTGTAAATGCGGGCGGTCACGGATGGTTTGTGTTGAAAGGAGATCTGTAACGCTACTAAAAATGTAGCTGCTAGCGCCCGTATTTATTGCGGTGGAGCCTGATTTTATCGCCTAAAAGCATCACTTTCGACAGGTTGCTAGCCCACTGCGCAACCCGGCAAGCAGTGCAACCGCTCTATTTCGACGCCATTCCCGACGGCTAATGGTGCTGCAGCCGCCAAAACACCCTGTCTGGGCGATTCTGGCAGCTAAATCAGCCCAAAGCCCAATATTTACGGGCGCAAGCAGCTATTATATGAATAGCAATCCGCTTACCCTGTACGCATTCATCAATGCTGATGCCCATGCGCCCCGTGCACGTGCTGATGGGTAATTTCTTTCTCGCTGGCCTCGCGCACGTCCAACACCTTGATGGCAAAGCGCAGCGCCTTGCCCGCGAGCGGGTGGTTGCCGTCGAGCAGCACGGTGTCGCCTTTGATCTTCATGACGTTGAAAACCGTCATCTTGCCGTCTTCGCCGTGGCCTTCGAGCTGGCCGCCCACCTTCACGCCGGGCGGGAACTGCTTTTTGGGCAGGCTGCGCAGCAGGGCTTCGTCGCGCTCGCCAAACGCGTCTGCGGCCTGCAAGTCCAGCGTGACCTGGTAGCCGGGTGCCTGGCCATCGAGTGCTTCTTCGATCTTGGGCAACGTGTTGCCATAGCCGCCATGCAGGTACACGCTGGGCTCTTTGCCGTCTTCTATCAGCTTGCCTTGCGCGTTGGTGACTTTGAATTGAAGGGTGACGGCTGTGTTTTTGGTGATGTTCATGGTGGTTGGCTTAAAAAAGTTTTGGGTATCAAATTGGCCTGCAGCCCAATCGATTCGGGCGCAACCAGCTCCTGATTTAATAGCGACTGACGGGCTGAGCGTGCGTCATGAACAGGCTTGAAACGGCTTGCCCGCCAGTTGCGGCTTGATGGCGTCGAGCTGGCTGCGCAGCGCGGGGCTCACGCTGGCCAGTTTCAGACGCTGGCCGCGCTGCTCGACACGGTCTTGCATGACTTTGGCGGTTTTGACGCCTTTTTTGGCGATGCGGGCCAGCTCGGCGTCGGCCTCGGTTTGCGTGTTAAAGCTGCCGAGCGAAAGGCCGGGCTCCAGCGCGGGGCTTCCCAGCGCTTCAAACGACACGCCCATGCCGCGCAGCTCTAACTTCTTTTTTGTCACCACTTCAGCCGAGCTGTATCTGCCCATGTAAACCAGCCAACGGCCCGGGTCTGTGGCGTTTTCCAGCACCCAGCTGCCTGAGGGTAACGCGCTGGCCAGGCGCTCACGCAGCACCACGGTTTGCTCTTCATTGAAAAGCCCTACCTGCAGGCACTCAGTGGCGGGTTGCACGGCGGCTGGCGAGCCGCCTTCAACCTGGCGCGCCTCCTGCAGCGTCAGCACGCGCAGCATGTCGGGTTTGATTTGCTGTGCCACGCGCTGCGGCTCTGACTGGCTGACAGGCGCCAGCCCATAAGCGGCCAGCAAACCGTGCGACCAGGCGTAGTAGCCTGCATTGGCCAGCACCAGGCCCAGTACAAAAAGCCTCAGCACGGCCGCACAGCCTCGGCGGTTGCGCGGCCACCGACTGGCCGTACGCTAACTTCAGACGAGGTGATTTCTTTCATACCGGCAGAAGTATGCACCAGCAGCGCACCGGTTTGCGTCACGCCGTGCGCCTGCCCGCGCAGGCCATTCTTGCCGTCAGTCAGCTGCACTTGGCGGTTGGCCAGCACATCGCGCCGGGCAAAGCGGGCTTGAAAAGGCGCAAAACCAAACTGCGCAAAAGCCTGAACGGTTTGCACCAGCGGCGGCACCACACGCAGCAGTGTGCTGGCCACGTCGGCGTCTGGCTGTAAGTCTTGCAGGCAGCCGTGGGCGATGGCGGAGGCGGAGGCGGTGGCGGTGTGGGTCTGTGCGTCAAAGGAAACTGCCCGTGTGTTGATGCCAACACCGATCACCACATAACGCTGGCCTTCAAAGGTGGCGGTTTCCACCAAAATGCCGCCCAGCTTGCGTTCGGCTGTGGTGCTCACCAGCCACAGGTCGTTCGGCCACTTCAGGGCGATGCGGTGATGCGCCGCATTGCTTGCGTCCAGGCTTTCAGCCAGGCTGATACCAACGGCCAGCGACAAACCTGACCAGTCGGCGGGAGACAGCGGTAAGCCGAGTGAAAACGTCAAGCTCCCGCCGCGCAGGCTGTGCCAGGTGCGGCCCAGCCTGCCGCGTCCGGCGCTTTGCTGCTCGGCCACCAGCAGCGTAGGCTCGGGGCGTCCCGCTTTAATGCGCCGCATGAGCTCAGTGTTGCTTGAATCGACAAGCGGCAGCACCTCGCAGGTGAAGCCCGTTAAATGTGGTTCTACGGCCTGCCAAATAGCTTCCAGAGGCCAGCGGATAGGGTGGTTAGGCAATGACAAGTTACTTCTTCTTGTCTTTTTTCTTTTTCTTGTTTTTGTCGTCGCCAGTGTCTTTAGATTTCTCTTTGGGGGCAAGCAGCGTGCCCCTGCACTTTTTGGCGCCGCACCAGCACGGGTATTCAGCCAGCAGCTTGGGCGTGTACTTGGCGTCAATGATCAGGCCGTAGTCATAAAACAGCTCCTCGCCCGCCTTGATATTGCGTAGCGCCTTGATAAACACCCGGCCGCCGTCTTCATCGGCCTCGCAATTGGGTTTGCAGGCGTGGTTGATCCAGCGCGACGAATTGCCGCCGTGTTTGGCGTCAATCACATGCTTTTCGTCCATGTGAAAGTAAAACGTGTGGTTCGGGTCCGCCGGGTCGTGCGGGTGGCGGCGCAGCGCTTCTTTCCAGGTGATGACCTCGCCCACATACTCAATGATGGTTTCGCCTTCAGCCAGGTCGGCCAGGGCAAACACGCCCTTGCCATGCACGCCAGAGCGACGGGTTTGAATGCGTCGCGCATCGGGCGCGGGTGCTGATTCAGAAATGCTGGCGGTCTGACTTTTAAGCACGGCAAAAGGCTCCCGAAAATTTTTGATGTATCGTTAATTCATGCATGTGCGCGCGTGCGCGCACGAGTCGACGGATTGTAGTGAGCAATCGCAGACTAAAAATCAGCCCGGTTTTTAAGGTTCAAAAAGTCAGTTATGAAAACATTAGTCATTGCAGAAAAGCCGTCGGTCGCGCAAGACATCGTGCGCGCCATGACGCCGACGGCGGGCAAGTTTGAAAAGCACGACGAGTATTTTGAAAGCGACAACTGGCTTGTCACGTCGGCTGTCGGGCATTTGGTCGAAATTCAGGCGCCTGAAGAGTTTGACGTCAAGCGCGGCAAGTGGAGCTTTGCCAACCTGCCCGTGCTGCCGCCGTACTTTGACTTAAAGCCGATGGACAAAACTAAAACTCGGCTGAATGCCATTGTCAAACTGACCAAACGCAAAGACGTCGACAAGATAGTCAATGCCTGCGACGCGGGCCGCGAGGGCGAGCTAATCTTCAGGCTTATCCAACAATACGCTAAAAGCAAACACCCGGTCAAACGCTTGTGGCTGCAGTCCATGACGCCCGCTGCCATTCGCGACGGTTTTGACAGCTTGCGCACTGAAAAGCAAATGCAGGGCCTGGCAGACGCGGCGCGCTCGCGGTCAGAGGCCGACTGGATGGTTGGCATCAATGGCACGCGGGCCATGACGGCGTTCAATTCACGCGATGGCGGCTTCTTTTTAACCACTGTGGGCCGCGTGCAAACGCCCACGTTGTCAGTCGTGGTTGAGCGTGAAGAGAAAATCCGCAAGTTTGTTAGCCGTGATTACTGGGAAATTCATGCCTCGTTTTTAGCTGAGGCGGGCGAATACCCCGGCAAGTGGTTTGACCCGAAATTCAAAAAACTACCAGTCACCACCGACAACCCCGAACCCGATGCCGAGCTGAAGGCCGACCGCGTCTGGTCACAGCGTGAAGCACTTGCCATTGCCGAGGCCGTGCGCGGTAAAGCTGCCACGGTGACGGAAGAAAGCAAACCCACCAGTTCAGCCGCTGGCCAGTTGTTTGACTTGACCTCACTGCAGCGTGAGGCCAACGGCAAGTTTGGCTTTTCAGCCAAAACCACATTGCAAATCGCGCAAAGCCTGTACGAGCGCCACAAAGCACTGACCTACCCGCGTACCGACTCACGCGCGCTGCCGGAAGACTATTTACCAGTCGTTAAAAAGACGTTTGAAATGCTGGCCGACAGTGGCATGAAGCACCTGGCCCCGCACGCGCTGGTGGCGCTCAACGGCAACTACATCAAGCCCAACAAACGTATTTTTGACAACGCTAAAGTTAGCGATCACTTCGCGATAATTCCAACGCTGCAGGCCCCCAGCGGTTTGAGCGAGGCTGAGCAAAAGCTGTACGACCTGGTGGTCCGCCGCTTCATGGCGGTGTTCTACCCGTCGGCTGAATACCTCGTGACCACGCGTATTTCCTTGTCCGTCGGCAACAGCTTCAAAACCGAAGGCAAGGTGCTCGTCAAGCCGGGCTGGCTGGCCATTTACGGCAAAGAAGCACAAACAGATGACGACGACAAAGACGGCAAATCACTCGTGCCCGTCAAACCCGGTGAAATGGTGCGCACCGAAGTGGCCGAAGCCAAAGGCCTGAAAACCCGGCCGCCCGCCCGCTACAGCGAGGCCACGCTTTTGGGCGCAATGGAAGGCGCAGGCAAAACCATCGACGACGACGAACTGCGCGAAGCCATGCAAGAAAAAGGGCTGGGCACCCCCGCCACCCGCGCCGCCACCATCGAGGGCTTGATTGCCGAGAAATACATGCTGCGCGAAGGGCGTGAGCTGATACCAACGGCCAAGGCGTTTCAATTGATGACGCTGCTGCGCGGGCTGGATGTGCAGGAGCTGTCAAAAGCCGCGCTGACGGGTGAGTGGGAATTCAAACTTGCGCAAATGGAGCACGGCAAATTGAGCCGCGAAACCTTCATGGCCGAGATTGCCGCCATGACCGAGCGCATGGTCGCCAAAGCCAAAGGCTATGACAAAGACAGCATTCCCGGTGACTACGCAACGCTCATCGCGCCATGCCCCAATTGCGGCGGCGTTGTCAAAGAAAACTACCGCCGCTACACCTGCGTGGGCAAAGCGGGCGCAACGCAAGGCTGCGGCTTTAGCTTTGGTAAAACTCCTGCAGGTCGCACCTTTGAAAACGCAGAGGTTGAACAGTTTTTAACGGACAAAAAAATCGGCCCACTCGACGGCTTCAGGTCCAAGGCGGGCTGGCCCTTCACGGCTGAAATGGTCATCAAGTTCGACGAAGACACCAAAAACTACAAGCTCGAATTTGACTTTGGCGATGACAAGAACGCCGAAACGGGCGAGATCCAGGACTTCAGCGCCCAGACATCGCTGGGCAAATGCCCCAAATGCGGCGTTGACCATGGCGGGAAAATATTTGAACTCGGCAAAAACTATGTGTGCGACAAGTCCGTGCCGACCCTGGCGCAGCCCACGCCCAGCTGCGACTTTAAAAGCGGCCAGGTTATCTTGCAGCAGCCGATTGAACGCGAGCAAATGGTCAAGTTGCTCGAAACAGGCAAAACCGATTTGCTCGACAAGTTCGTGTCGATGCGCACCCGCCGGGCGTTCAAAGCCATGCTGGCCTGGGATGGGGCTGCTGGTAAGGTCAACTTTGAGTTTGCACCATCGAAGTTCCCACCGCGCAAAACAACAGGCGCGGCCGCAGGGAATAAAACGGGTCCTGTCACCATCAAAACGCCGTTCGGCAAAACCGTCGCGGTGAAGTCTGCGGGCGGCAAAATCGCCAAACCAGCCGGCAAACCAGCCGCCAAAAAAGCAGCGGCCAAAAAAGCGCCCGCAGTCAAAGTTGCCAAACCAAAAGTAGCGAGAGTCGCCAAGCCAGGCACCGGCTTGAAACCCAGCGAAGCACTGGCAGCTGTGATCGGCAGCGAGCCCGTCGCCCGTACCCAGGTGATTAAAAAGCTGTGGGACTACATCAAGGCCGAGAACCTGCAAGACGCCGCCAACAAACGCAACATCAACGCCGACACCAAGCTGCTAGCGGTGTTTGGCAAGCCGCAGGTCACGATGTTTGAGTTGGCGGGCATTGTGGGCAAGCACCTGAGCCCGTCGTAATCGCCATTAGCTATTATTTTAGTAGCTGCTTGCGCCCGAATTTATTGGGCCGCAAGCGGTTTTAGGCCTGCTCAATAACGCACGCTGCACACTTCCAGCGCCTGCATGCCATGGTCGGTGATAGCGTAAGCAATGTCATCGTCGAGCGCAAGAAATCTGTGCCGGGCGAGTGACGCAACGGTTTTTTGACCGTGCGCACGGGTTTTGTGGGGCTGCGCCTCTTTGCGCTGGCTGGGCGTGACGCCAACAATCTTGAAGCCGTAACGCGCGTCTTCCAGGCATTCGTACTGTTTGTAGGTCAGGGTTTTGAGCGGTAACGCCGCGATTGGGCTGCCGCTCCACTCTTTTTCTGACGGCGCATAGCTGATGCTGTACTCGGTTTTTTCTACCGGTTCCTGCGCTTTTTGCCTCGCGATTGATTTTTACCGGCGGATGCGGTGTACCGCAAAGCCCAAAAGCATCAACACGACCAGCACCACCAACAGTGCAACACCCCAAACCATAAAATTCACCGCCCGCTCCCTACGATTTTTTGATTATCAGTAAAAAAGAGAAACCCCATGTTGCTTCGGTTTACGGTGTTTGGTTGTTGGTGTTGACTGATGGCATAGCCTGAATTTCAAAATCTGCGTCGCCTAAATAACGGCTCACGCCAAAAGCGGCCTGCGTGGCGGCCAGCTCGGCTGCTTCCCACTGCTCTGCAAGCAATTGCTCGGCTGCTGTGACTGGCCACGGCCGCGGGTGGTCGCCATACTGCCGAAACAGTTTTTGATAGGCGGTGTGGCACGGCAGCACCAGTGACGCATCGCCCAGGGTGTCTTCAAGCGCTTTTTGGAAGCGTTCGACGGCCCGGCTACGCTCGGTCTCGGTGACGTCATCAGCGGAAAAAATCTTAAGCAGGTAGACCATGTTGCGAATCGGTTTTAGGCAATATATTTTCTGCCTAAACAAGGCGGATGTAAAAATTAATTTCGTTACGCCTCTTGCATCATGCGGATGCTTTTCATTTTTTGCGCGCGTACGATGCATCTTTTTTAAGGAAGTTTCATGGCAACACCGTTTTTTGGCAAACGCGATATGGACAGTTCCAGCTCAACCAACTCGCCCGCCACGCCGACACATCTGCGGACTGCTCCAGCCAGCGGGTACAACAGCGCTGGCTCTGCCGTACAGACGCCTGGCTCTGCGCCCGCGCTGAAGCCGGCCAGCGATGCCCCATCAACCGCGCATGAAGGCGGCAGCAAATTAACGGTGGGCCCGAACATCAAGCTCAAGGGTGTCGAAATCACGGACTGCGACACGTTGGTGGTGGAAGGCTTTGTCGAAGCCACGATGGATTCACGCGTGATGCAAATCGCCGAGCAGGGCGCCTTTAAGGGCTCAGCTGAAATTGATGTGGCGGAAATCCGGGGCGAGTTCAACGGCAACCTGACGGTGCGGCAAAAGCTGGTGATTTATTCAACCGGCAAGGTCACCGGCACCATTCGCTACGGCAAACTGGTGATTGAAGAAGGTGGCCAGCTGGCGGGCGAAATTTTGTTTGGCGCGATTGGCACCTTGTCGAAACCGGCAGCCGCCGTGCCCGCGCTTAAAACAGCCTGAACAGCAGCGGTACCAAAAATGGCATCAGCAGTGATGCCAGCACCACTTGCAGGCCAAGGGCCAACGCTGCATAAGCGCCCGCACCAGCGTTGACCTGTAGCGCACGCGCCGCGCCTATGCCGTGGGCGGCTGTGCCCAACGCGAAGCCGCGGGCGGCCCAGCCGCTTTGTGTGGTGGGCACGCGCATCGCATCAAACAGGTATTTGCCAGCCAGCGCGCCTACAAGGCCGGTGATGACGGCGAACACCGCCGCAAGCGCCGGAATGCCGCCTATTTTTTCTGCGATACCCATGGCGACCGGGGCGGTGACTGACTTGGGCACCAGCGACAAGGTAACGTCTGCCGGTAAGCCGAATGCCCATGCCAGCAGCACTGCAGAGCCGCTGGCTGCCGCGCCGCCCGCCAGCGCGGCCAGCAGCAGTCGGGCCCAGCGCTGGCGCAGCTCGGCGCGGCGTTGCCACAATGGCCACGCCAACGCCACCACGGCTGGCCCCTGTAAAAAGTGAATGAACTGCGCCCCTGCAAAATAGGTCGGATAAGGCACGCCAGACACCAGCAAGCCTGCGGCAAGCACCACTACCGTCCACAGCACCGGGTTGGCCCACGGCGCTTGATGCAGCTTTGCGTAAGCCGCTTGTGCCAGCACATAAACGACCAGCGTTGCCGTCAAGCCAAACAGCGGCGTGGCCGAGAGGTAAACCCAAAGTTCAACAAATTTAGGCATCGCCGGGGGCGTCCGCTGCGCCTGTGAACCAGTGCAAGCTCAGCACTGTGACGGCCAAACCAGTCAGTGTAGACAGCACCACAACCGCCAGCATGCGAAAGCCGTACTGATTGACCAGCGACAAATGCGTCATGACCCCTACGCCAACTGGCACAAAGAGTAAGGAAAGGTGTGACAACAAGAACTCTGCGCACGCGCCAACCGGCTGCCTGACGGCCTCAAAGCGCAATGCCAACAGGAGCAAAAGCATACCGACTACCGGGCCAGGAAACGGCAGTTTGAGCCCGCGTGCTGAAAGCTCACCGACCGATTGAAACACCAGCAACCAGGCCAGGCCGCGCAGGGCGTTCATGGTCAGAATCGAGGTAAATCAGGATGCGAAATCTTGCCGCCACGCACCAACATTTTCCCGTATTCAGCACAACGGTTCAGCGTTGGAATCACCTTGCCCGGGTTGAGCAAACCCTTGCTGTCAAAAGCGCGCTTGACGCCAAACATCTGCTCGTTTTCTTGCGCAGAAAACTGCACGCACATCGAGTTGAGCTTTTCCACACCCACGCCGTGCTCGCCAGTCACCGTGCCGCCCATGGCGACACTGGTTTCTAAAATCTCGGCACCAAACAACTCGCAGCGGTGCAGCTGGTCAGCATCGTTCGCGTCAAATAAAATCAGTGGGTGCAGATTGCCGTCGCCCGCATGAAACACATTAGCGCAGCGCAGGGCATACTTTTTTTCCATCTCGGCAATGGCCAGCAAAATATCAGCCAGGCGCTTGCGTGGGATGGTCGAGTCCATGCACATGTAGTCAGGGCTGATGCGGCCACTGGCTGGGAAGGCATTTTTGCGGCCTGACCAAAACTTCAGGCGCTCGGCTTCGTTCTGGCTTACTGCAATAGCGGTTGCACCGCAGCGTCTCAAGACCTCGCTCATGCGGCCGATTTCTTCTTCGACCTCTTCTGGCGTGCCATCGCTTTCGCACAGCAAAATCGCGGCGGCGCTCAAGTCGTACCCGGCGTGTACAAAGTCTTCAACAGCAGCGGTCATGGGCTTGTCCATCATCTCCAGCCCGGCCGGAATAATGCCCGCGGCAATCACAGCAGCCACCGCATCGCCGGCTTTGCGCAGGTCGTCAAAGCTGGCCATGATGCAGCGCGCCAGCTGCGGTTTGGGAATCAGCTTGACGGTGACCTCCGTCGTCACGGCCAGCATGCCTTCGCTGCCAACAATGACGCTAAGAAGGTCGTAACCGGCAGCGTCTAGCGCATCGCTGCCAAACTCTACTTCTTCGCCTTCAATCGTGAAGCCTTTGACCTTGACGACGTTGTGCACCGTCAAGCCGTACTTCAAACAATGCACGCCGCCAGAGTTTTCTGCCACGTTGCCGCCGATGGTGCAGGCAATCTGGCTGGACGGGTCGGGCGCATAGTACAAGCCGTGCGGTGCAGCCGCATCGGATATTGCCAAGTTGCGCACCCCGCCTTGCACCACAGCGGTTCGGCTCAGCGGGTCCAGTTTCAAAATCTTGTTGAATTTGGCGAGCGACAGCGTGACGCCCAGTTTGTGCGGCATGGCGCCACCGCTCAGGCCGGTGCCCGCGCCGCGCGCTACCACCGGCACGCCCAGCGCATGGCAGGTCGACAAAACTGACTTCACTTGTGTATAGGTTTCAGGCAGCACCACCACCAACGGCCGCTGGCGGTAAGCCGTCAGGCCGTCGCATTCGTACGGGGTGGTGTCCTCGTTGTTCCACAACAAGGTGTGGGCCGGCACAACTGCCTTGAGCGCTGTGACGACTTCTGACTGGCGTGAGGCCCTTTCAAGCAGTTCGTGCTGAAGCGGGGAGACGGGAGCGTTCATGTGTTGATTCCTGAGTAAGCTGGTACTTTAGGACAAAGTATGGCTTGCTGGTTGAAGAAATTTAAACAGCCCCGTGAAATGCCGCCAAAAGCCTGCCTTAGACCAGACTTCAAACCAGACTTTTACGCAGCCATTCCACAAACGCAGCGCATTCCCATCGGTCCATGGCGCCGGTGCGCCAGCACAGGTAGTGTGCATGCGGGCTGGGAATGTTGGCCGCATACACCGCGTTGTTGCCCAGGCGCACCAGCGCGCCGTTCTCTAACCAGGGCGCGCCCAGTTTCAGGCGTATCAGCGCAATACCCATGCCCGCAGCGGCAGCGTCACACATCAGCCCGATATCGTTGAACTGAGAGCCCTCCAGCGGCTCCGGCCAGTCCAGATGGTGTGCGGCAAACCAGGTGCGCCACGGTTCCAGCGGCGAGCGCAGCAGGTTTTCACCTTCAATGTCTTGCGCTGTTTCGAACGGGCCGTGGTCACGTACAAAAGCAGGTGATGCAAGCAGCGTCACCTCGTCCTTCATCAGGCAAATATGCTCTACATCGGCATAGCGCCCGGTGCCAAAACGGATGGTCAGGTCGGCGTCTTCAGCCACCACGTCCAGCAGGGGGATGGACACTTGCAGCGTCAGGTCAATCTCGGGGTAGGCCTCGGTGAACTGGCGCAGGCGCGGTATCAGAATCGACCGCGCAAAAGTCGGTGTGACAGCCAGGCGCAACTTGCGTTTGCCGGGATTGCTGCTTTGGCCTGCAGGGCCTGGAAACTTTTGCAGCGTGGCCAGCCCGTCGCGCACATGCGCCAGGTATTCGCTGCCCTCAGTCGTCAATGAAAAGTCAGCCCGGCCGAACAGTTTGGTGCCAATGATTTGTTCGAGCTGCTTGACGCGGTGGCTGACGGCACTGGGCGTGACGCACAGCTCTTCAGCGGCCTGCGTGACGCTGCGCAGCCGTGCGAGGGTTTCAAACGTCAGCAGGCACTGGATGGGGGGAATGCGTTGTGTGCCTGCTGCGCTCATGGCGGGCTTATTTAAAGATGACGGTCTTATGGCCGTTGAGCAAAACCCTGTGCTCACTGTGCCACTTCACTGCTCTTGCCAGCACACGGCTTTCGGTGTCCTTGCCGCGTGCGGTCAGGTTTTCAACCGTGTCCTTGTGGTCCACCCGCGTCACGTCCTGTTCAATGATCGGGCCTTCGTCCAGGTCGGCCGTCACGTAATGCGCGGTGGCACCAATCACCTTCACGCCGCGTTCGTGCGCCTGGTAATACGGCTTGGCCCCCTTGAAGCTGGGCAGCATGCTGTGGTGAATGTTGATGGCCCGGCCCGACAGCTTTTTGCACAGGTCGTTGCTCAGCACCTGCATGTAGCGCGCCAGCACCACCAGCTCTGCGCCTTCGCTTTCAATGATCTCCAGCTGCTTTGCTTCAGCCTGTGCCTTGGTGTCACTTGTGACAGTGATGTGGTGAAACGGCACGTTGTAGCTGGCTGCCAATTGGTAAAAGTCACGGTGGTTGCTGATGATGGCGCGCACGTCAATCGGCAGCAGGCCAGACTTCCAGCGGAACAAAATGTCGTTCAGGCAATGCCCGTCGCGGCTGACCATGATGACGGTACGCATCGCGTCCTGCGTGGAATGCAGCTTCCAGTTCATGGCAAACGGGGCGGCAAAAACGCCGAGTTGCGTTTTCAGCTCTTCATGGCTCAATTGGTCGCAGGCAAACTGAACTCGCATGAAAAACAGACCAGTGGCCGGGTCGTTGTACTGCGCAGCTTCTTCAATGTTGCCATTGCGCTCCAGCAGAAAGCCCGAAACGGCGTGCACGATGCCCATGCGGTCAGGGCAAGACAGGGTAAGGATATAGGCGTGATTCATAAGACTGGAATTGTCGCAGGTCAAAGCTGCTGCTGTGCAGTGCCAAAATAGGTTATCACCACAGGATCATCACAGGAATTCAGCATGGCCTACCAAAACTTCAACATGGATCACCAGTGGCTGCCGTTCACGCCCAACCGCAGCTTTGCCAAAGACCCGCGCGTGTTTGTTGCCGCTGACGGCATCATGTTTACCACCCACGACGGTAAGCAGGTGATTGACGGCATTTCCAGCCTGTGGTGCACGGCAGCAGGGCACAACCGCAAGCCCATCAACGAAGCCATCAAAAAGCAGCTCGACACCCTCGACTACGCCACCGCCTTCCAGGCCAGTAACGACCAGGCCTTTGTCGCCGCCGAAATGATTGCCGCCATGGCACCGGGCGACTTGAACAAGGTGCTGTTTTGCAATTCAGGCAGCGAGGCGGCCGACACATCGCTCAAAGTGGCGCTGGCCTACCACCGCGCACGGGGCGAAGGCCACCGCAATGTGTTCATTGGCCGCGAGCGCGGCTACCACGGGGTGGGTTTTGGCGGCATGAGCGTGGGCGGCATTCCGGCCAACCGCAAGGCCTACGGCACGGCCCTGCTGCCGCGTGTTGACCACATGCGGTTCATTCATGACCCTGTGAATCACGCCTACATCCACGGTGAAGAACCCGTCTGGCAAGAAGACCTGCTGGCCGAGCTTGAAAACCGCATCCTGCCGCTGCACGACCCCAGCAACATTGCCGCCATCATCATTGAACCCATCAGCGGCAGCGCAGGCTGGTACCTGCCACCCCAGGGCTACGTCAAGCGGCTGCGCGAGATTTGCGACAAGCACGGCATTTTGCTGATTTTTGACGAAGTGATTACCGGCTTTGGCCGCCTCGGCTGCAACTTTGGCGCCGACTTTTACGGCGTGGTGCCCGACATGCTGAATTTTGCCAAATGCGTGACCAACGGCGTGATTCCGCTGGGCGGCGTGATTTGCTCTGACCGCATCTACAACACCATGATGGGTGCCAACTCCAACGCGCCCGAGCATGCGATTGAGTTCTTCCACGGCTATACCTACTCCGGCCACCCGGTGGCTTGCGCAGCGGCGATTGCGACGCTTGAGTTGTTCAAACAAGACAAGCTGTTTGAGCGCGCAGGTCAGATGGGCAAGGTGCTGGGCGATGCCATGCACAGCGGCCTGAAAGGCTTGCCCAACGTCATCGGCATTCGCACGCTGGGCCTGGCCGGTGCGGTGGAGCTGACATCGATTGCCGGCAGTCCCGGCAAACGCGCCTTTGACATCTTCATGGACTGTTACCACCACGGCGTGCTGGTGCGGCCCGCCGGTGAAAACCTGGTGGTTTGCCCGCCCTACATCGTCGAAAAAGAGCACATTGACCGCATCGTCAATGTGCTGGGCGACGCGATTCGCAAACACGCCTGACTCCAGCCGGGCGCTACTAAATAAATAGCTGCTCGCGCATATATCCATTGGTCCGAGGACCAATTTGACAGGGTAAAACAGCCTCGAAAGCCGTTTTCAGCCCGGTTTTCCGCTGCTACAGCCGAGTAAAGTCTTTTTCAGGGTCTTTTCACCTATGAAAAGTGACTCAAAGACAATGGATATATGCGCAATCAGCTATCAAATATGTAGCGATCTCGGCCGCACGCGCCGCCGCGCACTCGCCCAATCCTCACCAAATCAGTCAACTACTGTTTGACAGTGCTGGCCATCGGCCAAATAATGAATCATTAGAGAATCATTGTTTCATTAATGAAATGATGCACCAAATTTTTAAGGCCCGGACATGAGCAATTCGAATCCCGCAACAAACAACCAAGACCTTCCCTGGCACGACGCTGCCGCACGTGATGAGCTCGACCCGGACTTTCCGGTAGGTGTGGACATCCATGGGCAAAAGCTGGGGCTGTTTTTGCTGAACGACGAGGTGCATGCACTCGAAGACGTTTGCCCGCATGCCTATGCGCTGCTGTCGCAAGGCTTCCAGGAAGACGGCGTGATTGAATGCCCGCTGCATGCCGCGCGCTTTGACATTGCTACAGGCAAATGTCTGGTCGAAGTTGGCCAGCGTGACTTGCACCGCTTCCCGGTGCGGGTCACAGATGGCCGGGTGCAGGTGCAGATACCGATTGTGCAGGCCCAGTCATGAGCACCGCCAACAACGAAATATCGCTCGCGGGCCGCAAGGTTCTGGTCACAGGCGGCGCGCGCGGACTGGGCGAGGCGTTTGCACGCGCCCTGCTGGGCGCGGGTGCGCAGGTGGTCATCAGCGATGTGCTGCACGAGCGCGGCCAGGCGCTGGCCAAAGAGTTGGGCAGCCAGGTGCATTACGTGCCGATGGACCTGAGCGACCCTGCCGCCATCAAGACCGGGGTAGAAGCTGCAGCCGCGCACATGGGTGGGCTGGACGGGCTGGTCAATAACGGCGCCATTACCAACTCTGGCGGCAAAGTCATGGCCGACATTGCCACCGACATGTGGGACCGTGTGATGAGCGTCAATGTGCGCGGCACCTGGCTGACCACGGTAGCGGCCCAGCCGCACCTGGCTGCTGGCGGCAGTGGGCGGGTGGTCAATCTGGCATCCGACACCGCTTTGTGGGGCGCTCCCAACCTGATGGCCTACGTGGCCAGCAAGGGCGCCGTGATGGCCATGACGCGTTCGATGGCGCGCGAGTTGGGGCCGCAGGGCATCACCGTCAACGCGATAGCGCCCGGCCTGACGTTGGTTGAGGCGACTGAATACGTGCCGCAAGCGCGCCACGACCACTACCGCAATGGCCGCGCCGTCGAGCGTGCGCAAATGCCTGAGGACGTGACCACCGCCGTGCTGTTTTTGCTGTCGCGCGGCAGCGGCTTCATCACTGGACAAGTGCTGCCTGTCAACGGCGGCTTCGCAATGAATTAAAGGACCCACCATGCAAGCAGCCAACCAACCCCTCTTCAACGAACGCGGCCTGATGGATGCCACCATCCCGCCAGAAGCCGAGATTCAGCGCGGCATGATGGCCGCCCCCGGCCAGAGCCTGGCGGCCTGGCTTGAAAGCCGCGTGGCCCGCTTTGGCACCCGCAAATACGACTGGGACGCCCTCAAATTTCAGGCCGACTACGACCCCACCTACCGCCGTGCGCAAATGCGCTACGTGGGTACGGGCGGCACCGGTGTGGCGACTGACATGAACACCGTGCCGTCAGCGCACTTCACGTTCTCCACCATGGTGATTCCGGCCGGTAATGTCGGGCCGTCGCACATCCACTATGACGTGGAAGAGGTGTTTTTTGTGATGCGCGGCAAGATGAAAATCGTTTGCGAGAAAGACGGCGAGCGCTGGGAGGCGGTGTTGAATGAACGCGATTTGATATCTGTGCCGCCCGGCGTGTACCGTGAAGAAACCAATGTCGGCGACGAAGACGCGCTGATGTGCGTGATGCTGGGCACGCCCAAGCCCATCACGCCCACCTACCCGCCCGACAGCCCGCTGGCCAAGATCAAACGCGACATGCTGGCTGCCGCAGCAAAATAAACGCTATTAAATCAGGAGCTGCTTGCGCATATATCCATTGGTCAAATCCCGTATTTGATACCCTAAAACAGCTCAAAAACGCCAATAACCCATCAAAAGTAGCCTGATGACCGCCTTGATACCCTCCAGCTTGCTCACCGAACGCCTGCAGCGTTTTGCGCCGCAAGTGGTGGCTGTGCCCGATGGGCAAGTCGCCTACCGGCAGGCGGGCGCACCCCATGTCACCCATGTGCTGTTGCACGGCATTGGCTCGGCCTCAGGCAGCTGGCTGATGCAGCTTGAAGCAGCACATGGCAGCACAAACGCCGCTGGCAGTGGCCTGCTGGCCTGGGACGCGCCCGGCTACGCCACCAGCAGTCCGGTGGCGGCCAGCCAGCCAGATGCAGGTGACTACGCCAACCAGCTTTGGGCGTGGCTGGACGCATTGGAAATAAGCCACCCCGTCATACTGGTCGGCCATTCACTAGGCGCATTGATGGCCACACGCGCAGCCGTGCAGCGCCCCGGCCAGGTGGCCAGCCTGGTGCTGCTGGCCCCGGCGCAGGGCTACGCGCGGGCCAGCGCGGTAGACCGCGACAAGAAACTCAATGACCGCTTGAACCAGCTGGCAGAGCTTGGCCCCGAGGACCTGGGCCAGCAGCGCGGTGCGGGCATGCTCTCACCCAGCGCGCCGCCAGAGATGAAGGCCTACGCCCAGCGCATGATGTCTCAAATCAATGTGAGTGGTTACACGCAAGCCGCGCACTTGCTGGCGGGGGGCGACTTGCTGACGGACATCGGGCAGGTGCACTGCCCTGTCAGCGTCGCCAGTGGCCAGCTGGACAACGCCACTCCCATGCATGGTTGCCGGGCCGTTGCTCTGGCGGCCAACACAGCCTGGATAGACCTGGGCCCCGTCGGCCACGCCTGCGCGCTGGAGGCGGCAGCACAGGTCAATGAGATCTTGAAATTAACCCACTGAAGAAACCAACACCATGAACGACACCACGCCAGATGACCGCTACATCGTCCCGGCCCTTCAGCGCGGGCTGGAACTGCTGGGCAAGTTCAGCCGCCAGACGCCTGAACTCAGCGGGGCCGAGCTGTCGCGCCAGTTGGGGCTGCCGCGCGCATCGGTGTTTCGCATGCTGCACACGCTTGAAAAATCCGGCTTTGTTGAGCGCGTGGGCGATTCCACCCAGTACAAGCTCAGCCTGGGCGTGCTGCGACTGGGCTTTGAATATCTGGCCTCGATGGAACTCACCGAGCATGGTCGCCCCATCATTGAAGCGCTGCGTGATGCGTCGGGTTACTCCGCCCACATCGTGGTGCGTGACCAGCGCGAGGTGGTGTTTGTGGCCAAAGCCACCGGCAAAAGCACGCAATTCCATGCTATTCAGGTCGGCGCACGGTTGCCGGCCCATGCCACCGTGCTGGGCCGCCAGTTGCTCTGCTGCATGACGATGGCCGAGCTGAGCGCGCTCTACCCTGAAGATACTTTGCAAAGTCACACCCCCAAAACGCCTAAAACCGTGGCCGAACTGAAGGCCCAGCTGGACACCGACAGGCGCAACGGCTACGGCATCAGCCAGGGCGGGTTTGAAACCGGTATTTGCACCATCGCATCGCCCGTGCTGAATGACCGGCTGGAAGTCATCGCGGCCGTCAGCATCACTGTGCCAGCACAAATACTGGACAGCAAGCTCAGCAACACCCTCGTGCCGCTGGTGCAAGATGCTGCCAGGGCCCTGACCGACCGCCTGAGCCACATGCCGCAGCCGCGCGCCATGCTGCGCGCCTTGCCAAAAATCCAACACAAGATTGCCGCCTGACATGACAGCGCTACACACCCAAATCACTGTGGGCGAACTCGCCGTCCGCTTTCTGGAACGCTGCGGTACCCAGGCCGCGTTCGGTGTGATCTCGATTCACAACATGCCGATTCTCGATGCCTTCAACAAGCGGCAAAAAATCCGTTTTGTCTCGGCCCGTGGTGAGGCCGGTGCCTGCAACATGGCCGACGCCTATGCCCGCGTCACAGGCAAGCTGGGCGTGTGCGTGACCAGCACAGGCACGGGTGCTGGCAATGCCGCCGGTGCGCTGATTGAGGCGCTGACAGCAGGCACGCCCATGCTGCATTTAACGGGGCAAATCGAGTCTGACTACCTGGACCGCGACCTGGGTTACATCCACGAAGCACCGCAGCAACTGGCCATGCTGCAAGCGGTGGGCAAAGCCGCCTTTCGCATCCGCAATACCGAGACAGCCTTGGCCACCCTGCGTGAAGCGCATCGCCTGGCATTTACCGCACCCTGCGGGCCTGTCAGCATTGAGATACCAATTGACATTCAGGCCAGCCTGATGGACTTGCCTGCCGACCTGACACCGCTGGTCCTGCCTGCGGTGCAGCCTGATGCTGCGCAGGTTGCCGCACTGGCCGAGCGACTGAAAACTGCCAAGCGCCCCCTGCTGTGGCTGGGCGGCGGTGCTCGCGGCGCGCGTGAAGCTGCGCAGCGCTTCGTCAACATGGGCTGGGGCGTGGTCACATCCGTGCAGGGGCGCGGCATCATTGCTGAAGACAACCCGGCCAACCTCGGGTCCTACAACCTGCAAAAACCTGCCGAAGACCTGTACCAAAGCTGCGACGCCATGCTGGCCGTAGGCACGCGCCTGCGCAGCAACGAGACGCTGCGCTACAAGCTCAAACTGCCCAAAGTGCTTTACCGCATTGACGCGAACGCGCTTGCGCATAACCGGGGCTACACGAGCGACTATTTTGTGCAGGGCGATGCAGCGGCAACACTCAATGCGTTGGCCGACAGGCTGGAAGGCCAGATGCAGATCGACAAGGCTTTGCATGCTGACGTGCAAGCCGCAAGAGTCAAAGCCGTCGCCCATGTGGATGCCACATTGGGCGCATACCTGACGCTTAAAAACGCGGTTGAAAAGCAGGCCGGGCCAGACATCTGGTGGGTTCGCGACATCACGCTGTCGAACAGCATGTGGGGTAACCGTGCACCGATGCTGAACCATCCGCGCGCTGGCGTGCACGCCCTGGGCGGCGGCATTGGTCAGGGCTTGGCCATGGCGATTGGCACCTCGATTGCCGATGCTGAACATGGCCTCAAACGCAAGACTGTGGCGCTGGCAGGCGACGGCGGCTTCATGCTGAATGTGGGAGAGCTGGCTTGCGCCGTGCAGGAGCGCGCCAACTTTGTGCTGCTGCTGATGAACGACTCCAGGTACGGTGTCATCAAGAACATTCAGGATGATATTTACGGCAGCCGCCATTGCTATGTTGAGCTGCACACACCGGACTTTGCAGCGTTTTGCGCCAGCTTGCAGGTCACGCATTTCAAGCTCAAAGAACCCGCACAAACCGCTGATGTGCTGGCACAAGCCTTTGCAGCCACAGGACCTGTTGTTGTGGAAGTGGACATGCAAAGCTGGGGCCCGTTTGCGGCCAAGTTTGCTGGCCCGATTTTGAAGAAAGACTAAACCGTGCTGGAAGTCATCCTCATCGGTTATGGCGCCATCGGCCAAGCGATTTGCCGCAGGCTGCAGGGCAACGGCATAGTCACCGTCAGCCATGTGGTGGTGCGTGAGCAGCGGGTGGCTGAAGTACAGGTGGCATTGAAAGCAGCGGGCAGCACCGCGCAAGCCGTAGCTGCTGTGCCCCAGGGTGCAAAGCTGGTGCTCGAATGTGCAGGCCACGAGGCCTTGACTGCACATGTTTTGGGCGCGCTCAGAGCCGGTTGCGAATGCGCGGTGATGTCGGTCGGCGCCTTGTCTGAACGCGGCTTGCCCGAGCGCTTGGCCGAGGCGGCGCAGTATGGCGACACCCAAGTGCATTTGCTGGCAGGCGCGATTGGCGGCATTGATGCGCTGGCCTCTAGCAGGCAAGCTGGTTTGACTGAAGTCACCTACACCGGGCGCAAACCACCGCTCGGCTGGAAGGGCTCCGCCGCTGAAGGCGTGGTTGACCTGGCAAGACTGAAGCAGGCCACGGTTATTTTTGAAGGCACGGCGCGCGAAGCCGCGCATACCTACCCCAAAAACGCCAACGTGGCCGCCACCGTGTCACTCGCCGGACTGGGGCTGGACGCGACCCGCGTGCGTCTTATTGCCGACCCTGACGCGGTCGACAACATCCATGAAATTCAGGCACGCGGCGAGTTTGGCGAGATGCAGGTGACGATGCGTGGCAAACCGCTGGCCGAGAACCCCAAAACATCGGCGCTTACCGTGCTGTCAGCATTGCGCTTTCTGCACAACCGCGCCAGTGGCCTAACCATCTAAAACGATATGACCACACCGCATTTGCAAACTTTTACCGCAGGCCAGTGGCGTGATGCCTCCGGCCCGGTCTACGCCACCGACTACCCGCACGACGGCAGCCAGGTCGCCACATTGAATGCCGCCACGGCGCAAGATGTAGACGATGCCGTTCGCGCTGCTGAGCACGCGCGCCAGCAACCAGCATGGTCTAACCTCAAGCCACATGAGCGGGCAACACTGCTGCACAAAATAGCCGCAGGCATCCGCGAACGCGGTGAAGAGCTGGCCCAGTTGCAGCGGCTGGACAACGGCAAACCCATCAAGGAAACCCGTGCTCTCGTGGCCAGCGCTGCGGGCACGTTTCAGTTTTTTGCAGCCGCGTGTGAAACGCTGGAAGACACCATCACCCCGCAGCGTGGCGACAGCATCACCATGAGTGTGCATGAGCCGCTGGGCGTGGTGGGCGCGATCACGCCGTGGAACTCTCCGATCGCCAGCGAAGCACAAAAGCTGGCACCCGCTTTGGCTGCGGGTTGCGCAGTGGTCTTCAAGCCCGCTGAAATCACGCCGCGCATGGCCATTGAGCTGGCCCGCATTGCGCAGGCCGCGGGCGTGCCTGACGGCATCATCAGCGTGCTGCCAGGCAAGGGCTCCATCGTCGGTGAAGCGCTGGTGCGGCACCCGCTCATCAAACGCCTTGCCTTCACGGGCGGTACAAACGTTGGCATGGGCATTGCCCGCATCGGGGCAGACAAGCTCATGCCCACCTCGCTGGAGCTGGGCGGCAAGTCCCCCACCATTGTTTGCAAAGACGCTGATTTGGACCACGCGGTAGCGGGCGTGCTGTACGGCATTTTCAGTTCGTCGGGCGAGTCGTGCATTGCAGGCTCGCGTGCCTTTGTGCATGCCAGTTTGTATGACGAGTTCAAGGCACGCTTGCTGGCGGGCGTTAAAAATCTTCGCGTCGGCGACCCATCCAGCGAGGCCACCCACATGGGCCCACTGGTCAGCCAAAGCCACCGCGCCTCGGTTGAAAAGTATGTGCAACTGGGTATTGACGAAGGGGCCAAGGTTTTGTTTGGTGGCGCGCGCCCGCAAGGCGCTACATTTGACAAAGGCAGCTACTACCAGCCCACCATCATCGAAGGCCTGCCCAACAGCGCCCGCATGTGCCAGGAAGAAATATTTGGCCCGGTCCTGGCGCTGCTGCCGTGGCATGACGAGGGCGACTTGATCGCCCAGTGCAACGACAACGTCTACGGCCTGGCCGCAGGCATCTGGACGAAGGATTACAAAACCGTCTGGCGTTTGGGCCGCGCGCTGCAAACCGGCACGGTCTGGGTCAATACCTACAAAGTGTTTTCTACCAGCACACCGTTTGGCGGCGTGAAGATGAGCGGCACCGGCCGCGAAAAAGGCCGTCTGGGCATTCTGGAATACACCAGCCAGAAGAGTTATTACTGGGGCATGAATGAACAGCCCATGCCTTGGAGCATGTCATGAATCAAAACATTGAAGGTATTGACGCCATCACCTATTCCACCGAAACGTGGGACGAGGCTGCCAAATTCTTTGCCGACTGGGGGCTGAAAAGTATCAGCCACACCGACACGCTGCAAGAGTGGGAAACGCTCAATGGCTCACGCGTGAATGTGCGGCGCACAGGCGATGCAACATTGCCGCCGCCGATAGAAGCAGGCCCAACGCTGCGCGAAGTAGTGTGGGGTGTGCGCAGTGATGCGCAGCTGGACGTGCTGGCGGCAGCGTTGGCCAGCGTGCCGGGCTTCAAAGACCAGCGCGCTACTCACGGCACGGTGCAGGCACTGGATCCGCACGGCCTGCAAATCGTGTTTCAGAAAAGCGCCAAGCGTGCGACGCAAATCAAAGGCGTGGCCACCAACACCTGGGACGACGTGCGCCGCATCGACAAGCCGTCACCGATTTATGACAGCGCCCAGCCGATTGAAATTGGCCATGTGGTGCTGTTCACTGACAAGCTCGATACGGCCGAGGCGTTTTACGCCAGCCTGGGCTTCACCACATCAGACCGTTACCCTGGGCGTGGCATCTTCATGCGCTGCTCTGTAGACGGCGGGCACCACGATATTTTCTTGCTGCAACTGCCCGGTAAGCCCAGTGGCCTGAACCATGTGGCCTTTACCGTGCGCGACATTCACGAGGTGTTTGGTGGTGGCCTGAACATGAGCCGCAAGGGCTGGAAAACCCAGCTCGGCCCCGGCAAGCACCCGATTTCATCGGCCTTCTTCTGGTACTTTGAAAACCCCTGCGGTGGGCTGATTGAATACAACGCCGACGAAGACCACCTGACGCACAACTGGGCCGCGCGCGACTTTGAACCCAGCCCCACCGCCTTTGCTGAATGGGCGATTGACGGCGGCATTGACGGCTTTACCCGCAGGCAGCCCAAGGTGGCTGCGTCGGGTGCCTTTTTGACTGAAAAACGATAAGCCTTTTTTCCTTTTTTTGGAGAGCCAAGCATGAGCACTTTAAACACGATGAACGCCATCCCCATCCATGCGCTGCAAGAGCGCTACCTGGACCCGCACCAGGCACGCACACGCCCGCCCACCACCTTTGAAGACCTGCTGGGCGATGCGATAGAACGCGGCTTTGGCGCGGGCCACTGGGAGCTGGATGCGCTGGTGGTGCACCTGAACAAAAGCGGGCCGTTGGCACCCAACAGCCAACCCTGGACGGCCGAGTCCTTTCAGGCCGTGATGAAGACTTTAGGAGCGTGACATGAACACGGTTACAGACATTAAATTGACAGAGCCCAAAACCGTCACACCGCAAGACATCGACAAGCTGCTGGAGCGCGGTTTGTACGATTTGTGGTACCCGATATGCCCGTCTGATTTTGTCAAGGAGCGGCCTGTGTCGATGCGCCGCCTGGGCTACAAAATTGCGCTGTGGCGCGATGACGCAGGCACCATTCATGCGCTGGAAGACCACTGCCCGCACCGGGGCGCGCCGTTGTCGATGGGTGTGAACCTGGGTGACCGGCTGGCCTGTCCCTACCACGGCATCGAGGTGCGCTGCGACGGCATGGTGACCAAGGTGCCCGCCAGCCCTGGCTGCACGCTCGAAGGCTCACGCGCAGCTCGCTCGTTTCATGTGCAGGACGTCAACGGTGCCATCTGGCTGTACAACAGCCGCCACCATGTGGATGTGCCGCCCAAGCTGGACTTGCCTGAAGAGCTGAGCAGCCCTGAGTGGAGCAGCTTTCAGTGCTACGTGGAATGGCGCGGTGACTACCGCTATGTGGCCGACAACGTGATGGACCCGATGCACGGCAGCTTTGTGCACAAGCAGTCGCATTCCATGGCCGAGGGCGACATCAGCGCCAAGTTCAAACTGCGCAAAACCGAGCACGGCTTCATGTTTGAAAAAGACGGCCAGCGCGACGTGAACTTTGACTGGACCGAATGGGGCGACACCGGCACGCACTGGATGCGCCTGGCCATCCCCTACCCCAAAACCGGTGGTCCCGGCGGCAGCTTCACCGTTATCGGCAGCTACACACCCGTCAGCCCGCAGTTGTCGGTGGTCTTTTTCTGGCGTTGCCGAAAGGTGAGTGGCTGGCAACGCGATGTATGGCGCTATTTGTACCGCAACCGACTGGAAGCCCGCCACTGGGTGGTGCTGGAGCAGGACCGCGTGATGCTCGAAACCATGGAGCCGGACGCGAATGCGCGTGAGCATTTGTACGAGCATGACATTGGCCTGTCGCGCCTGCGCAAGGTGATGCAAAACCTGGCGCAGAAGCAGTTGGCTGCAGGCTATCAATGGATTTAAAAATCGCTGGCAAAAAAGCCCTGATCTGCGGCGGCAGTGCGGGCTTGGGTTTTGCATGTGCCGAGGCACTGGCGCGTGAAGGTGTTGATATCGTCATTGCAGCCAGAACCCCCGAAACGCTGGCGCAGGCAGCTACTAAATTGGAAGCAGTCGCAACAGTAACTGTGGCCTACATAGCAGTCGATGTGACGACGGACGAAGGCCGTGCGCGCATTTTCAGTCAGCATCCGAGCTTTGACATCGTCATCACCAACGCAGGTGGCCCACCGCCCGGTGACTTCCGCGATTGGGACAGAGACGCCTGGCTGCGCGCGTTAGATGCCAACATGCTCAGCCCGATTGCCATCATCAAGCAGGTGGTCGACGGCATGATGCAGCGCGGCTTTGGTCGCATCATCAACATCACCTCAAGCGCGGTCAAATCCCCCGTCGATGGTCTGGGCCTGAGCACCGGCGCACGCAGCGGCCTGACAGGGTTTGTGGCCGGGCTGGCCCGCACCACCGTGGCCAAAGGCGTGACCATCAACAACATCTTGCCAGGTACGTTTGACACGGCGCGGCTGGCTGGCAACTTTGCGGCAGCCGCCAAGCGCGGTGGGCTGGACGCCGCCCAGGTGCGCGCAGACCGCATTGCCAAACACCCGGCCAAACGCCTGGGCCAGCCCGAAGAGTTCGGCGCGGCCTGCGCCTTTTTATGCAGCGCGCATGCGGGCTACATCAATGGGCAAAATTTGCTGATGGACGGCGGATCTTTCAGCGGAGCCTGGTAATTTATTTGACGCCCATCTGCGCCTTAAAGTCCGCGCAGTAATCCTTCTCAGGCAGCGCAGGGGTTTGCCACACCGCATCAAAGGCCTCGGCTTTCTCATCCAGCGCTGCATCACCCGCGCGTAAGCGAATCGCCTTGACTTTCAAGCTGGCAGGTAAGTGCTGCGGCACGCCCATCAGTCGGTCTGTGTGGCCACTGCCCGACAGCAGCACCACCACCTTGCCGGGCAGCGCCGCTTTGACCAGCGTATTGGCCATGCTGATGTCTTTGGCAATCTGGATGCGCGTCATCGGCGTGATCTGGCTTTCAGGCAGCAGGTTGCAGTGGCCAATGCGAATCAGTTGTTGCTGTGCCTTGAGCGCCGGGCCAGGCAACTGGCCGTCCAGTGCGCTGTCTTGCATCTTGGGGCGCATATCATCACGCGGCAGGTTGGCCCCCAGCACCGGCACACCGGCGCGCACGGCGGTCATCACGGCGGGGCCGTAGGCTTCCCACGGCCAGCCCTTGTCGTTCCATTTCAGGGCGCTTCTGGTTTGCTGCTCGGTCGAGCTGGGGTGCAGCCCGGCGGTGGTCACGCCCACATCGGCCATCTCCAGCGCCACCGCAGCCAGCAGGCCGCGCTCGGCCAGCAGGGCAATCACCTGGCTGTGAATCTGCTGATGCTCTTTGGCATCATGCTGCTCACCCAGCAGCAGCACGTCGGCAGGTAGCAGCGCGTCCAGTCGGCTTGTTGTGATGGCCAGCGCACTGCCTGTCAGCTTGTTCAAAACAGGGGCTTCGGGCTGGCTGGCGCAGCCCGGGATGAGTACGCTAATGACGAGGCAAGAAAATAATTTAAACATCAGGTGATACTAATACGACTCCACCCGCTTTGTATTGCTCCGCTGCCAATGTTATCGATCCTGACCCGCACCGTTCTCACCCTGTTGATGGCCTTGTTGGCCGCCGCGCTTTGCCTCCAGCTGCGTACGCCCCTGCCGTGGATGATTGGCCCGCTGGTAGCCACGGCCGTGCTGTCGATGCTGGGCACGCCTACTTACAGCCACACGCCGCTGCGCAATGCAGGCCAGTGGGTGATTGGCGCGGCGCTGGGCCTGTACTTCACGCCGCAGGTGGTGGCGCTGGTGCTCAGTTTGTGGTGGGCCATTGCCCTGAACATCGTTTGGGCGCTGGCGCTCGGTGTGGCTTTTGGCGTATGGCTGCACCGTGTGCACCATGGGCCGGGGGCTTTTCATATTGCCGGGTTGTCGCGCGCTACCTGCTACTTTGCGTCCCCGATTGGTGGCGCATCAGAAATGACGCTGATGGCCGAACGCCGGGGCGCACAAACCGAACTGGTGGCATCCGCACACAGCCTGCGGGTGTTGCTGGTCACACTGATCATTCCGTTTGGCTTTCAGTTTGCAGGCCTGCATGGGCTGGACACCACGCTGCCCGGCCCGCGCATCATCAGTTGGCCTGGCCTGGCGGCGCTTGGGGCTTTGACTGGCATCGGCTGCTGGGTGATGGTCAAGCTTGAACGCACCAACCCGTGGTTTTTGGGCGCGCTGGCGGCCAGCCTGCTGCTGACGGCCAGCGGCCACTCCTGGTCAGCCATCCCGACACCTCTGACCAACGCTGCGCAACTGCTGATCGGCATCAGCCTGGGCGTGCGCTTTACCCGCAGCTTTGTGCACCTGGCTCCGCGCTGGCTGGCATCGGTGGCCCTTGGCACGCTAGGCATGATTGCCCTGTGCGCTGGTTATGCCTGGCTGCTGGCGTGGGCCACCGGGCTGCACTGGGCCACGGTGCTGTTGGGTACGTCGCCTGGCGGCATTGCTGAAATGGC
>JANYED010000024.1 GCA_025363315.1 Polaromonas sp. | reverse complement strand
CGCCAAAGCGGTGGTCGTTGACAACCGGCTGCTGGTCGTCGGCTCCATGAACCTGGACTTGCGCTCAAAACTGCAAAACAGCGAGGTCGCCATTGCCATCCGTAACCCCAAACTCGCCAGCGAGGCCACCGCCCTCATCGAGCCCGGCCTGACGACCGGCGCTTACCGTGTCGAGCTGGTCAACGGCCAGCTCATCTGGCGCGCCCCGCAAGGCTCCGGCCTGCCAGACGCCACCAGCGAGCCAGACGCCAGCCTGGGTTTGAAGCTGCTGGTCAATGTGATATCGCCGTTTGCGCCAGACGAAATGCTCTGAGGTCCTAAAAAGCTCTTTTTGAGCTGTTTTAGCTCATTTTTGAGCCGTTTTCAGGTATGTTTTAGACCTCCAGACCAATGGATACGTGCGCGAGCAGCTATTAAATTAGTAGCAACTACAGCCTGCCTCCAGCTTACCGAATAGGCAAGTACCATACGGGTTCATGTCCAAAGAAGCCCAAGCCCGCATCAAAATCAACCAGTTGCTTGAAGCTGCTGGCTGGCGCTTTTTTGACACGCCTCAAGGCAAAGCCAACATCAGGCTGGAACACAACGTCAAGTTCACGCAGCACAAAGTCAATGCCATAGATGAATTGGGCAAGGACTTTGAAAGCACCAGACAAGGCTACATTGATTTTCTGCTGCTGGATGACAAAGGCTTTCCGCTGCTGGTGCTGGAGGCCAAGGCTGAAAGCAAGAACCCGTTGGTTGGCAAGGAGCAAGCCCGCAAATACGCCAAAGAGTTCAACTGCCGCTTTGTGATTTTGTCCAATGGCAACCTGCATTACATGTGGGACCTGGCTCAGGGCAACCCACACGTCATTACCAAGTTTCCTTCCCCTGCTTCTATCAAAGGCTACGCCAGCTTCCAGCCTGACCCGGCCCGGCTGATCGCTGAAGTCGTCAGCGACGACTACATTGCCCGCACCCAAATGCCCGCCTACGACAGCGAAGCAGGCTGGAAAAGCACCGAGGAACGGCCCGCTTTCGTCAAAAAGAACCGCTTGCGCTTTATGCGGCGTTATCAGCAGAGCGCCGCCCAAAGCATTCAGGCCGCCGTCAAAGACGGCAAAACGCGCTTTTTGTTTGAAATGGCCACGGGTACTGGCAAAACACTGACTTCAGCAGCCGTTATCAAGCTCTTTTTGCGCACAGGCAACGCGCGCCGGGTTCTTTTTCTGGTTGATCGGCTTGAACTGGAAGATCAAGCGCAAAAAGCTTTTAATGAATTGCTAAAAAACGACTACAAATCTGCGATTTACAAAGAAAACCGCGACGACTGGCGCAAGGCTGAAATAGTCGTCACCACCGTGCAGTCGCTGCTGCACAACAACAAATACCAAAGCGTCTTTTCACCGACTGACTTTGATTTGGTCATCTCTGACGAAGCCCACCGTTCGATTGGCGGTAATGCACGCGCCGTGTTTGAATACTTTGTGGGCTACAAACTTGGGCTAACAGCCACGCCCAAGGATTACCTCAAGAAGTTCAACACGGCAAAACCCACCACCAAAGACCCACGCGAGCAAGAACGCCGCCTGCTGCTAGACACCTACCGCAGCTTTGGCTGCGAAACGGGCGAACCCACTTACCGCTACAGCCTGCTCGACGGCGTGCGCGAAGGTTTTTTAATCAACCCACTGGTGGTGGACGCGCGCACCGAGGTCACCACCCAGCTTCTGTCAGACACAGGCTATGCCGCAGTGGTGATCAATGAATCGTCAGAGGGCGACGCGGCAGCAGGTAACAGCACCACCGAACAAGTCTTCAAGCAGCGCAGTTTTGAAAAGAAATTTTTCTCAGACGCCACCAACCTGCTGTTCTGCCAAACCCTCATGGCCCACGGCCTGCGCGACCCTATCAGCAATGAGTTTGGTAAAACCATTGTGTTTGCGGTCAGCCAGAACCATGCCAGCAAAATCACGGCGCTGTTAAATGAACTGGCGCATGAGCACTATCCCCCAACTTCAAATTCTCCAGGCCTGTACCAGTCAGACTTTGCCGTGCAGGTCACGTCGCTCATAACTGATGCGCAGCAGTTCACCATCAATTTCACCAACAACAACTTGCTCGGTTCTGCCGCCGTACTGCCTGCCTACAAAACCAGCAAGGCCAGAGTCTGCGTGACGGTAGGCATGATGACCACCGGCTACGACTGCCCCGATCTGTTGAACCTGGCGCTGATGCGGCCCGTGTTTTCACCGTCAGACTTTGTGCAAATCAAAGGCAGGGGCACACGCAAACATGACTTTAGTGATGAACTGCGAGACGACGGCCTGAAAGCGCAAGTCACTGCGCCCCACAAGACCGCCTACAAGTTGTTCGACTTTTTCGCCACCTGCGAATATTTTGAGGAAACCTTCAACTACGACGAAGTCCTCAAACTACCCCGCCCCAACAGCGGCAAAACGCTGGTGCCGGCTAATGAGCCGGGTGAAGGTGGCGGCGAAGATGAACCACTCCCAGGCAGCTACACCCATGCGGGTTCAGACACCGAAGTCAGCCGGGTTGAACAGCAAGTCGGCTTTCAGGGCATGAAGGTTGACCGCATGTTTTTTGAGAAGTTTGAGGACGTGGTTAAAGCCAACCCCATCATTGCCAAGCAGGTGCATGCTGCGCAGTGGGACCAGGCCATTGACTACATCACCACCGAGCTGTTTGACAAACCCAGCGAATACTTTAATTTAGACAAATTGCGCCGCGCCGCAGGCGTTGACCGCCGCCTGGGCCTGCGTGAAATACTTGAAAAAGCCTTTGGTCTGATTCCCGGCTTTAAAAGCAAAAACGACTTGCTGTAAGAAGAGTTTGAAAAATTCCTGCTCGACCAGCAAAGCGCCACAGGCTTTAGCGCAGACTCCACCGCAGCGTCAGTGCAGGCCATGAAGTATTACTTTACGGCCTATGCGTCCAACCATCGGCTGCGCGACATCATTGACGGCAAACGCCTGGTTGAACTCAACAACTACGCCGTGTTCAATATGAGCGACTTCAAAGCCGTGCCCAGCGTGTGGCGCGACCGCATTCCCGAGTACGTGAAAGACTACGTGCCGCTCAACCAATTCATGTAACTCAGCTCTGCCCTTGTATATAGATGTAGCAACAACTGCTACGACCGTAGCCAAAACGACTACACCAACGAAAACTTAAATGCTTGACTCCGAGACAAAACGCCGAATCGACGCCTGCCGCGACATTTTGGTCGGCAAAGTACCTGACCCTAAAAGCCAAGTCGAGCAAATCACCATTGCATTGATCTACAAGTTCATGGACGACATGGACGCCGAGGCGGAAGAGCTGGGCGGCAAGCGCAGCTTTTTTGCGGGGGACTACGCCCGCTTTGGCTGGGCCAAGCTCATGTCGCCCAGCCTGGGCGGCTTTGAGGTGCTGGCGCTGTACAGCGAAGCCATTCAGAAAATGAACGAAAACCCCGGCGTGTCCCCGCTGTTCCGGGACATTTTTAAAAACGCCTACCTGCCCTACCGCGACCCTGAAACACTGAAGAGCTTTTTAAAAGAAATCAACCACTTCACCTACGACCATTCAGAACGGCTGGGCGATGCGTTTGAGTATTTGCTGAGCGTGTTGGGCAGCCAGGGCGATGCAGGGCAGTTCCGCACCCCGCGCCATATCATCGACTTTATGGTCGAGGTGATGGACCCGAAAAAGAACGAAACTGTTTTAGACCCGGCCTGCGGCACAGCGGGCTTTTTAATCTCGGCCTGGAAGCATGTGTGGAAGGCCAACGCCCGAGCCGATGGCAGCAACAAACTCACGTCTAACGAGCGCGCCCGGCTGGCGGCCAGCATCAAAGGCTATGACATTTCGCCCGACATGGTGCGCCTGAGCCTGGTGAACTTGTACTTGCACGGCTTTATCAAACCCGCACGGCTCTGGCGCGAGGCGGTATTGCGGTGGCTGGATGAAACCAAAGAAAAAGCTACTCACAAAGAGGACATTGCCAAACTACGTTGGCTCGACAAATTTGTGGGAAAGCTTGGGTTAAACGAGATCACCTTAGACGTGATTGATGCGATCCGAGCGGCCAAATTAAAAGAATCCAGTAAGGGCACTACAAACCGTTATTTGGCGCTGGTTCGATCCATTCTCCTGAAGGCAAGGGACGAGTGGGAATGGATCGAAAAAGTACCGAAAATTAAGCTCTTTAAAGAATCCGCAGATCGGGAGCGTTCGCTGACAACCGAACAAGCACAGCGCTTGCTGGACGAGTTACCAATGCATCAAAAGGAAACAGTAACTTTTGCGCTGGCAACTGGTCTCAGGCAAAGCAATGTGCTGAAGCTGGAATGGCAGTGCATCGACTTTGAAAGACGTCATGCATGGGTAGCGGCTGTGAATTCAAAAAACCGCAGCGCGATTGCTGTTCCGTTAAACGATAAAGCAATGGAAGTGTTGGTACGGCAAAAAGGGAAGCATCCGACAAGGGTGTTCACTTATGCTGGTAAACCTTTGGCAAACGCTGGAACTCGAGCATGGAGACGGGCACTGTTGCGCGCGGGAATCACAAATTTCCGGTGGCACGACCTTCGACATACTTGGGCAACGTGGCAGCGCCAGTCTGGTACCCCTACGCATGAGCTACAGCGACTGGGTGGTTGGAAAACAGGTGCGATGGTAGAGCGGTATGCACACCTTGCGCCGGATCACCTGACGACTGCGGCGGGCCGAATCAATAACCTCGTTCCGAGCTACGATTCAGCTACGTTAGAAAAACGAAAGGGGTCACAATTTCTTGTAACCCCTTGATTTTATTGGCTCCTCGACCTGGGCTCGAACCAGGGACCTACGGATTAACAGTCCGGCGCTCTACCAACTGAGCTATCGAGGAATACAGCCTAAGATTATAGCGTCGTATTTATTCCTCTACTGACCCACCCACTGACGCTCAATGGAAAAGCCGCCACGTCCACCACAACGTCACATATCCTGGCTTGACGCTGGTGAAGACTTTCCCCACGTCAGCAACGCGTGGGGCCATAACGACCCTGCGCCTGGCTTGCTGGCTGCTGGCAGCAAGCTGGATGTGCCGACGCTGGTGCAGGCGTACAGCCAGGGCATTTTTCCCTGGTACAGCGAAGGCCAGCCCACGCTGTGGTGGAGCCCTGACCCGCGCATGGTGCTGTACACACAACACTTCAAACTGCATCGGTCATTGCGCAAAACACTGACGCATTTTTCAAACAACCCGGCGTGCGAGATTCGGTTTGACACGGCCTTTGTGGATGTCATCAACGCTTGTGCCAGCAATCTGCGTGACGGCCAGCTGGGCACGTGGATATTGCCGGAGATGATTGCGGCTTACTGCGCGCTGCATGATGCAGGCTATGCGCACAGTGTTGAAACCTGGGTCGGTGGTGAGCTGGTGGGCGGCCTGTATTGTGTGAATTTGGGCGGCATGGTGTTTGGCGAGTCGATGTTTGCGCACGCCACAGATGCGTCAAAAATTGCGCTGTGCGCGCTGGTGGCTTTTTGCCGGGCGCATGGCATCTCGATGATTGATTGCCAGCAGAACACGGGGCATTTGGCGTCGCTGGGGGCGCAGGAAATCAGCCGCGAGGCCTTCACAACCCACGTTGCCAATACCATCAAGCAGCCTGCCCCCACTTGGCGATTTGACCCCGTATACTGGTGTCAACTCGTCCCCTCTAAGACACTGCAAACGCCGTGACGCTTCTTAAAGACCTGCCGCTACAAACGGTGCAGTTTTACGCCACTGCCCCTTACCCTTGCAGCTATTTACCCGGCAGGCAGGCGCGCAGTCAGGTAGCCACACCGAGCCATTTGATTCATAACGATGCGTATTCTGAGCTGGTCGCCCAGGGCTTCAGGCGCAGCGGCATGTTTACCTATCGGCCATATTGTGATGGCTGCCAGGCCTGCGTGCCGCTGCGGGTGCCAGTGCAAACCTTCAAACCCAGCAAAAGCCAGCGCCGCGCGATGGCCAAACACGAGCGCTTGTCGGTGCGGGTGCTGAAACTGTGTTTTACCACCGAGCATTACCAGTTGTACCTGCGCTACCAGAACGGCCGCCACGCGGGCGGCGGCATGGACCACGACAGCATTGACCAGTACACGCAGTTTTTGTTGCAAAGCCGGGTCAATTCGCGGCTGGTGGAGTTTCGCGAAACGTTGCCTGGCGGCAAGCCTGACGAAGTGGGCGCGCTCAAAATGGTGTCGATCCTGGACGTGCTGGAAGACGGCATTTCAGCCGTGTACACGTTTTACGAGCCCGACGACAACCAAGGCGGCGCAGGCAGTAAAAACAGTTATGGCAACTACGGCGTGCTGTGGCAGATTGAACAAGCCGCCAAGCTGAACTTGCCCTATGTGTACTTGGGCTACTGGATAGCTGAAAGTCCCAAAATGCGCTACAAAGCTGCCTTCAGGCCGCACGAGCTGCGTGTGGATGGGCAGTGGCTGGCCCAGCAGTCACTGCCACCTGATTTGTCACCTGGCAGCAGGTAATTTCATAGCGTAAAATTTACGCATGACCAAACCTGACAGCGCAGTCCCTGTAAAACCGACGGTTCAAGTGATTGAGCGCATGTTCAGCCTGCTGGACATTTTGGCCAACCGTGAAGAAGCCATGTCGCTGAAAGAAATCAGTGAAAAGTCGGGCCTGCATGCGTCTACAGCGCACCGCATTTTGAATGACCTGGCCACCGGCCGCTTTGTTGACCGCCCTGCTGCGGGCACCTACCGGCTGGGCATGCGCCTGCTGGAGCTGGGCAACATGGTCAAAGCCCGCCTGAATGTGCGCGACGCGGCCCTGGGCCCGATGCGCGAGCTGCACAAGCTAACCCAGCAACCCGTGAACCTGAGCATGCGCCAAGGCGATGAAATCATCTATGTGGAGCGGGCCTACAGCGAACGCTCAGGCATGCAGGTGGTGCGCGCCATTGGCGGGCGAGCGCCCCTGCATTTAACGTCGGTGGGCAAGCTGTTTTTGGCCTTTGACGACCCGCAGCGCCTGCGCAGCTACGCTACCCGCACCGGCTTGGCGGGCCAGACGCGCAACTCGATCACGCAGTTGCCGATCCTGGAGCGTGAGCTGTCCAAAGCGCGGCAGTACGGCATTGCGCGCGACAACGAGGAACTGGAGCTGGGTGTGCGCTGCATGGCAGCCGGTATTTACGATGACCAGAACGCGCTGGTGGCGGGCTTGTCGATCTCAGCGCCTGCCGACAGGCTGGAAGAGCACTGGTTGCCCAAGCTGCAAGTCACCGCGAGTGAAATATCGACAGCTCTAGGCTATAAAGTCCGGTAAAAACTAGAAAGTACTAAAAAGTGCTTGTAGCTCAACAGATACGGGTGCGAGCAGCTACGGTATTTATAGCGGCTGCAGTCGCAGTTTAACCACTGACCGGCTTGACGGCAGTGCTGATATTGACTTTGCGCTCGCCAGTCACCGGGCTTGACTCGACCCAGCGGCGTACGCGTTCAGCATCACCCAGGCGGCTTAACTTGCCGGCGGAATCTAAAAACACCATGATCAGCTTGCGGCCTGCAATTTTGGTTTGCATCACCAGGCACTGACCAGCTTCGTTGATGTAGCCAGTCTTTTGCAGGCCAATATCCCATTCAGGATTTTTGACCAGGCGATTGGTGTTGTTGTACTGCAAAGTGCGGCTGCCAACGGCGACTTGGTAACCGGGCGACGTGGTGAGTTCGCGCAGCACCGGGTCTGCATAGGCTGCATTGACCAGCGTGGCTAGGTCTTGGGCGCTCGACTGGTTGCGGCTGGACAGCCCGGTGGGCTCAACATAGCTGGTGTCGTTCATGCCAAGCAGCTTGGCTTTGGCATTCATCAGGCTGACAAAAGTTGCCATACCGCCAGGATAAGTGCGGCCCAGCGCGTGCGCAGCGCGGTTTTCGCTGGACATCAGCGCCAGGTGCAGCAGTTCGCCGCGTGTCAGTGCTGTGCCGACCTTCAGGCGCGATCTGCTGCCTTTTTCAGTGTCGACGTCGTCTTGCGTCACGGTGATGACTTCTTCCATCGGCAGTTTGGCCCCGCTGACGATCACGCCCGTCATCAGTTTGGTCAAAGAGGCGATCGGCAACACCGCGTGGTCGTTCTTGCGAAAAAGCACTTCCCGCGTGTCCTGATCAATCACCAATGCCACACTTGACTTGAGCTCAAGCGCATCCTGCAGGCCATGTAACCCAGCGATTTGCCCAAAAGACGGCGGCGGCGGCGCAGCAACGCGGATCACCGACTTGCGCTTGACGCCGCTTGCAAAACGTACTGTCTTTCGGCTTGACAGCGCTTTCTTACTGCTGGCTGATTTTGTAACCTGGTGTTTTTTAACGTCCCGCTTGGCAGCCTGGGCATTTCCCCCCAAAGTCGCCAAAGCGGCAAACAAAGTCAACAATCCGGCTGCTTTCAGCAACCGATTCAATATTTGTTTACGCATTGTGTTGAGCCTTGCTTGTGGTGGCAATTGTTCGCATGACCGCAGTGTATACAAAATGAAAAAGTGACGCAATATCAAAAACTTGCGTGACTTTCTTAAAGCCGGGCTGAGAAGCTGTCTAAAAAATGACTTAAATCAGATTTTTTAGATGTAACCGCTCCAAGTGCTTGAATTTAAACACTAATCTTCGGTGGTCAACGGCCTATCCCTGTGCCGCCACCCGGTCAGCTTTATTCTGTAATTTATTCAACGCGCTCAGGTAGGCTTTGGCTGACGCCACAACAATGTCAGGGTCTGCACCCACGCCGTTCACCACCCGGCCGCTGTTTTGTAAGCGCACGGTTACTTCTCCCTGGCTTTCGGTTGACCCGCTGATGGCGTTAACCGAATAAAGCACCATTTCAGCACCGCTTTTGACGTGTGACTCAATGGCTTTAAGAGATGCATCGACCGGACCATTGCCGCTCGATGTGCCTTTGACTTCCTGGCCCAGCACGGTAAAGACAATGCTGGCCTCCGGCCGCTCGCCGGTTTCGCTGTGCTGTGACAGCGACACAAAGGCATATTGCTCAGCAGCGTGGGTTACGCTTTCATCGCTGACCAGCGCCAGGATGTCTTCATCGAAAATATCACTCTTGCGGTCGGCCAACTCTTTGAATTTGGCAAACGCGCTATTGATCTCTGCTTCGCTTTGCATTGACACGCCGAGTTCTTGCAAGCGCTGCTTGAAAGCGTTGCGGCCGCTGAGCTTGCCCAGCACAATCTTGTTAGCCGACCAGCCCACGTCTTCGGCCCGCATGATCTCGTAAGTGTCACGCGCCTTGAGCACGCCGTCCTGGTGGATGCCTGACGCGTGTGCGAACGCGTTTGCACCCACCACGGCCTTGTTTGGCTGCACCACAAAACCGGTAGTTTGGCTGACCATACGGCTGGTGGCCAAAATGTGCTTGACATCAATGTTCAGGTCCAGGTTGAAGTAGTCTTTGCGGGTTTTGACCGCCATGACAATTTCTTCAAGACTGCAATTGCCCGCCCGCTCGCCCAGGCCGTTGATGGTGCACTCGACCTGCCGCGCGCCACCAATCATCACACCCGCCAATGAGTTGGCCACTGCCATACCCAAGTCGTTGTGGCAATGCACAGACCACACAGCTTTGTCGCTGTTAGGAATGCGCTCGCGCAGGTTTTTAATGAAGTTGCCGTACAGCTCTGGGATGGCGTAACCTACGGTGTCGGGCACATTGATGGTGGTCGCGCCTTCGGCAATCACAGCCTCTAGCACACGGCACAAAAAGTCGGGATCAGAGCGGTAACCGTCTTCCGGGCTGAATTCAATATCGCCCATCAAATTGCGGGCAAAGCGGGTGGACAGCTTGGCTTGTTCAAACACCTCGTCGGGCGTCATGCGCAGCTTTTTTTCCATGTGCAATGCACTGGTGGCCAAGAACAAATGCAGGCGGCCAGATGCGGCCGGTTTG
>JANYED010000335.1 GCA_025363315.1 Polaromonas sp. | reverse complement strand
TGCTGTTGCTTACGCACATTACGCTGACTTGGTGTGGTGCGAAACCGGCACGCCTGACCTTGAATTCGCCAAGAAGTTCGCAGACGCGGTGCATGCCGTTCACCCCGGCAAAATGCTGGCTTACAACTGCTCGCCATCGTTCAACTGGAAGAAAAACCTCGACAACGCAACCATTGCCAAGTTCCAGAAAGAACTCGGCGCCATGGGCTACAAGTACCAGTTCATCACCCTGGCTGGTATCCATTCCATGTGGTACAGCATGTTTGACTTGGCACAAGACTACGTTGCACGCGGCATGACGGCTTATGTTGAAAAAGTCCAAGAGCCAGAGTTCGCAGCCCGCGACCGAGGCTACACCTTCGTGTCGCACCAGCAAGAAGTCGGCACCGGTTACTTCGACGAAGTGACCACCGTGATCCAGGGTGGTAAGTCCAGCGTGACGGCGCTGACCGGATCGACTGAGGAAGAGCAGTTTCATTGAATTGGATCTGCAAGATTAAAAGGAGCTTTCGCTCCTCTTTTTATCTTTGCTCGCCAGGTTTGACAGCTGCTACGTTCTTTGCAACTGATGCCATCACCGTTGGCAGCTGCCGTATCGGCTTAATTTTTGAGTTTTTTATGTTGAATCCGCAAAAAAAATTTGGTGCTTTTGCTGGAGTGTTAGGCCTTTTTGTTGCCACCGCGCCGATCGTTGCGCAAGCACAAGGCAGTCCAACACCTACCAGCCCCCCTATTGCCGCGACTGTGACTGCTTCTCCGTTTCCAACTGAATTTCAACTTCCGGCAACTTTAGCTGGGCGGTGGTTTTTTAAAAACACCCAAACGGGTCAAGAGTACGGTGGTGCTGTGAAAGTGGTTTTGGCCTCAAAGGTTAATCGTGAGGTGGACGTGCAGTCTTATGACGGTACTTTTTCATTTGACGGGTCGCAACGAGACTCGAGATGTGGCACCCAAGGGATATTCAGTGGCGACACGCCTGTGCCTTTGCAATGGGACGCGAAGGGAGAAACTGTAAAACTTATCTACAAGTTTGCGTGTGAACAAAGCCGAAAAGTTGTGGATTACAAAGTGTTTGGCGCGGAGTTGAAGAAATTTGACAGCGTTCCACACGGCAAGGGCGAAACCGTGTTGCGGCTTGTGCCAGCAAACTGATGCACTTGGCTTGGCGGCTTCAGATTCATCCATTTGCAACCGACGCCGCATATGACTACACAGCTTAAAGTGGGCGTTTGGGGCTTGCATACTTTTGAGTGCGGATACAAGTTTGTATTGCTCCAAATGGTAACTAACTTGAAAGCAGGTTGAGGCTAGCGCTGCTCTACCAGCCTGCCTTTCGCATACTTGTGCAGCAGACTCCCAATCATCGTCTGGTAAGGCAAACCTTCGATCAATTCGCGTTTTTGCACGATACGCAAATCGCGCGATGAAATGCGGATGTTGATTCGGCTCTCTTTTTGAAAAGCAGCTACGGCAGCTGCTTGAAGCTTGACCATTTCTTTCGGCATGTTGAGTACTGGCTTGAGCTTGTTTGCTTCAAAGGCGTCAAGAATTTCTTGTTCTTCTGGATTGGGTTTCATTGCTTTATGTCCGGTCGACTGAGGGCTGTGGATCGAGCCGCTTGGAAGTGCGTCGTCGATTAAAATTGCGCTTTGCACATCGTGCAGCGCGGTTTACACCGCGCTTTTTGTTTTTTAGTCAGCAGTCATTCGCACAATCTCATGATTCAAATTACGCTCCCCGATGCTTCCAAGCGCGAATTCCCGCAGGCCGTTACCGTTGCTGAGGTTGCTGCGTCAATTGGCGCAGGCCTGGCCAAAGCTGCGCTCGGCGGCAAGGTAGACGGAAAAGTCGTTGACACCAGCTACTTGATAGACAAAGACAGCAACCTGGCCATCATCACCGCCAAAGATGCGGACGGGCTGGATTTGATTCGCCACTCAACGGCGCATTTGCTGGCCTATGCAGTCAAAGACCTCTTCCCCGATGCGCAAGTCACGATTGGCCCGGTGATTGAAAACGGCTTTTTCTATGACTTTTCATACAAGCGCCCGTTTACGCCTGAAGACCTGGTAGCCATTGAAAAACGCATGACCGAGCTGGCCGCCAAAGACGAGCCCGTGACACGCCGCGTGCTACCGCGTGACGAGGCGGTGGCGCATTTCAACAGCATTGGCGAGCATTACAAGGCCGAAATTATTTCCAGCATTCCGGCTGGCGAAGATGTGAGCTTGTACCGAGAAGGCGATTTTGAAGAC
>JANYED010000326.1 GCA_025363315.1 Polaromonas sp. | reverse complement strand
GCTGGACAGCATGACGACCAAGGGCGCCTGGTTTGGTGCGCTGGAGAGTTATGGCGTGACCATCAAGTTTGAGCCGATTGCGCGGGGCATGTTGCCGCAATGGATTTCGCAGCGCCTGCAATCCCAAGGCCAGCGCGTGGCCGCAGGCGAAGAGGGCCAGCGCACGTTGCAATTTTTCGCAGACCGGGTTGAAGGCAACTTGCTGGCCGCGCATCAGGAGATTCAAAAACTTGGCCTTCTTTATGGCACCGCAGACGGTGGTGTTTTAAGTTTTGAACAGGTTGAAAACGCGGTGCTCAACGTCGCGCGTTATGACGTCTTCAAACTGTCCGAAGCGGTGCTGGGCGGCCAAACGGTGCGGGTGGCCCGCATGCTGGATGGTTTGCAGGCCGAGGGTGAATCAGAAGTGCTGGTGCACTGGGCGATCAGTGAAGACATTCGCAGCATGAAGCGCGTCAAAGACGCGATTGCCGCTGGGCGGCCGATGCCAATGGCGCTGCGTGAAAACCGGGTGTGGGGCGTCAAAGAAAAGCTTTACGAGCGCGTGCTACCCGGCATGACCGACACCACGCTGGCCAATTTGTTGACTGCTGCACACAAAGTGGACGGTATTGTCAAAGGTTTAAAACAACCCGACTGGCCCGCAAGCGGCTGGCAGGCGCTGCACCGGCTGGCTGGGCTGGTGTGTGAGCAGTGCAGCATGCGTGCAAAATAGGCACATGACGGACCACAACATCACCAAGCTCATGCAAAGCATGGGTAGCATGGCAAAAACTGCTGCAGCCCAGATGGCACGGGCGCAAGCAGCTACTAAAAATGCAGCACTTTCAAGCCTGGCCGCCCTGTTGCGACAAAACATGGCGCAGCTCGCAGCCGCCAACCAGCAAGACCTGGCACGTGCTGCCAGCAGCGGCTTGGCCGGCCCAATGCTGGACCGCCTCAAACTTACTCCCAAAGACATTGAAACCGTGGCTATTGGCTGCGAACAACTGGCTGCCATGCCGGATGTGATTGGCGAGATCATTGGCATGAAGCAGCAGCCCAGCGGCATTCGCGTGGGGCAAATGCGCGTGCCGATTGGCGTGTTCGGCATGATTTACGAAAGCCGTCCCAATGTGACGATTGAGGCGGCCAGCCTGGCCATCAAAAGCGGCAACGCCTGCATTTTGCGTGGCGGCTCTGAGGCGATTGACTCGAACAAGGCCCTGGCGGCGCTGGTGGCTCAGGCTTTGATCAGCGCTGGTCTGCCTGCTAATGCCGTGCAATTGGTGCCCACCACCGACCGCGAAGCCGTTGGCCAATTGATCACCATGCCGCAATATGTAGACGTCATCATTCCGCGCGGCGGCAAGGGGCTGATCGAACGCATCAGCCGCGACGCCAAGGTACCCGTCATCAAGCACCTGGACGGTAACTGCCATGTGTATGTCGATGACCCCTGCGACATCGCCATGGCCGTCAAAGTGGCCGACAACTCCAAAACCCAAAAGTACAGCCCCTGCAACGCCGCTGAAGGCCTGCTGGTGGCACGCGATGTGGCCGAAACGTTTTTACCTAAAATTGCGGTAATTTATGCTGAAAAAGGCGTAGAAATACGTGCTGATGAGTCTGCAGCCCATATTTTACGGGCGCAACCAGCTACTAAAAACATAGTAGTCAAAGCTGCAACAGAGCACGACTGGTACGAAGAATACCTGGCCCCCATCATCAGCATCAAGGTGGTGGAGGGCGTTGACGAGGCCATTGCCCACATCAATGAATACAGCAGCCACCATACCGACGCCATCATCACCACCAACCACCTGCACGCGCAAAAGTTCTTGCGCGAAGTAGATTCAGCCAGCGTAATGGTCAACGCCAGTACCCGCTTTGCTGACGGTTTCGAGTTTGGCCTGGGCGCAGAAATTGGCATCAGCACAGACAAGTTTCACGCACGTGGGCCGGTCGGGATTGAGGGGCTGACCTCGCTGAAGTATGTGGTGCTGGGGGACGGGGAAGTGCGGGAGTGAATTCAGGTGCCACTTGGCACCGCATGCTTTGAAATACACTGATCAGATGAAATCACTTTTAACCTCTTACTTGGTTTTTTCTTCCGCACTTGCATCTGCACAAAGCGTGTCGCTTGGTGTAGCAGCTGACGATAAACCGTCAGAAGTGGCTGCCGCACCAGCCCCTAAAAAGTGGATTTGCGCTGCAGAAGGCTTAGCTGAGTTTCGATATGACGGTAGCGACTGGGCCAATATTCGTTTGGCTGCTTACTCAAGGGGTGGTAGCTACAGAGTAAGCAAAAATCAAACGGGCGATATTGCGGCTGGTGTTACTGCTGATCGAACACCTTTCACCTGCACCAACACACCGTAGATTTTCAAAATTTACCAACGGTTGAATTTAAGCGGTGACTTGCTTAGTCACCAGCGCTGCCCATCACGGATACCGCATCGCCGAATGCAACACCTCAAGCACCGTCACTACATCTAAAGTCTGCTGCAGGATCACCACATAGTTGGGATGAGCGACCAGCTCGAGCGTTCCTTGCACCCGACCGGGTCTGCGGGGGAAATTGGGGTCGGCCAGCTTGCTGACCTGGTCATCAATGGCCAGCCACATATCGATTGCCCCGCCTGGGTTGTCTTGCGCAATGTAGTCTTCGATAGCTTGCAGGCTTGCCCAGAACTGCGGCTTGCGCAGCACCTTCATGCTTTGCCGGCAAGTGCTTTGCGTTCTGCTAGTTTTTGGGCGCGGATGGCGTCCCATTCCTCAGGCGCAATAGCGGGTCGTGGGTCTGCTTGCGCGGCTAGTACTTTCGCTTTGAACCAGGCGTCGTATTCGACAATGCTCTTCAGCGAATCGCGTACCAGCTGCGACACCGTAGTCTGGTTGTGCAGCGCATAAGACTTAAGTGCGAAGTATTGCGACTTCGGCAAGTCAACGTTCAGGCGCTGGGTGCCTTCGGATGTTGCTATGAATTCGTTCGGCATGACAGTTTGAGTAAATGCGTAAAACATCATATTATCAAAAACACCCAAAGTGATCAAAAACAATGACCCTAGCAACTTCCCTTGCAACTTTACGCCCAGCCCCAATATCAGCACAAAATATTGAATAACTAACAAGAAAGAGACCGCATGGTCCCGCACCTGATTACTGCCTTGACTGGCCCCATCCACGAGCTTGAGCAGCGCATTCTGGACTCTACACCGGCCATTGAACGCTGGTTTCGGCTGGAATGGATGGAGCACACGCCTCCTTTTTACTGCGCAGTGGATGTGCGCAATGCTGGCTTCAAGCTGGCGCCCGTAGACACAAACCTGTTCCCGGATGGCTGGAACAATCTGACACCAGAAATGTTGCCGCTGGCCGTACAGGCCGCCATGGCAGCCATTGAAAAAATCTGCCCGGAAGCGCGCAATTTGCTGGTGGTTCTTGAAAACGACATCCTGAGCAGTTTTTACC
>JANYED010000323.1 GCA_025363315.1 Polaromonas sp. | reverse complement strand
GGCGCAGCGCCCTCCCAGCCAAAGCCGTGCGACTCTTCAAAGCTTTCGGCGAAGTGCGCAGCGTAGCTGTAAAGCTTTTTCGGAATGCAACCCACGTTCACACACGTGCCGCCCATGTCAGCCACTTCAGCTACTGCTACTTTTGCGCCGCGCTGCCCTGCCATGCGCGCCGCCCGGACGCCGCCGCTGCCACCACCAATCACGAAAAGATCAAAATCAAATGTCTGCATGCAAGTCCTTCTGAACAGTCGCCCATGATAATTGGGGATGACCACATCAACTGACTTTGCCGCCTTATCCTTGCCCGCCCACGTGCTGGCCAACCTGACGCAGCTGGGCTACACCCAGATGACGCCGATTCAGGCGGCCTCGCTGCCTGTCGCGCTGCTAGGTAAAGACCTGATTGCCCAAGCCAAAACCGGCAGCGGCAAAACAGCAGCATTTGGCATTGCGCTGCTGGCCAATCTGAATGCACGCCGCTTTGCGGTGCAGGCCATGGTGCTCTGCCCCACACGTGAACTGGCCGACCAGGTGGCCAATGAAATTCGCCGCCTGGCGCGTGCTGAAGAAAACGTCAAGGTGGTGGTGCTGTGCGGCGGTGTGCCGCTGCGCAACCAGACGGCTACTCTGGAAAACGGTGCGCACATCGTTGTCGGTACTCCCGGCCGCATCATGGACCATCTGGGCCGAGGTAACCTGAATCTGGAAGCCATGAACACGCTGGTGCTGGACGAGGCCGACCGCATGCTGGACATGGGCTTTTTTGAAGACATCGTGACCGTGGCCAAGCAGTGCCCCAAAGAGCGGCAGACGCTGCTGTTTTCAGCGACGTACCCGGAAGGCATCGCCAAGCTGAGCGCACAGTTCATGAAAGCGCCGCAAACCATCACTGTGCAGGCGCAGCATGAAAAAACCAAAATCACCCAGCGCTGGTATCAGGTACCTGACAGTGACCATGACGAAGCACGCCTGGGCGCGGTTGCCCAAGTGCTGCGCCACTTCAGGCCCGCCAGCACATTGGCGTTTTGCAACACCAAGTCCCAGTGCCGCGCGCTGGTGGCGTATTTGAAAGACCAGGGCTTCAGCGCACTGGCGCTGTTCGGCGAGCTGGAGCAGCGCGAGCGCGACCAGGTGCTGGTGCAGTTTGCCAACCGCTCGTGCTCCGTGCTGGTGGCAACTGATGTTGCTGCACGCGGCTTGGACATTGCGCAGCTGGCGATGGTTATTAATGTGGATGTCACGCCTGATGCAGAAGTTCATATTCACCGCATTGGCCGTACGGGTCGCGCTGACGAAGAAGGCGTGGCGATCAGCCTGGCCAGCATGGACGAGATGGGCTACGTCGGCAAAATTGAAGTGCTGCAAAAGGCTGAGAGTGTTTGGCACAAGCTGACCGAGCTGACCCCAGCCAGCAACGACCCGCTTCTGCCGCCCATGGTCACGCTGCAAATCGTCGGCGGCCGAAAAGAAAAAATCCGCGCTGGCGATGTGCTGGGCGCCCTAACCGGTGCTGACGGCGGCGTGGCGGCCTTCACGCGTGAGCAGGTTGGCAAGATCAATGTGAACGAGTTTTCAACCTACGTGGCCATTGAGCGCAGCATGGCCAGCCTGGCGCAACAAAAGCTGAGCAACGGCGGGGTCAAGGGCAAGAGCGTGAAGGTTCGGTTTATGGATGAGGTTTAAGAGTTAAAACGGCTTGTAGCCTAATAGATACGGGTGCAAGCAGCTCTTGAAGTAATAGCAAGTCTGGACAGTTTCATGATGAATAAATCCGTATCACCCCAAAACCTGGCGCTCGTCATCGGCTCCGGCGGCGGTATTGGCGCGGCTATGCTGGCGCAGCTCGGTGGCGATACAAACTATTCCGAGGCCATCGGCCTGAGCCGCTGCACGGAAGTTAGCGTTAACTACGCGGACGAATCCAGCATCGCCAATGCCGCTGAATTTATCGCCGGTCTGTGCGAAACAGCGAACCTGGAGCTGCGCCTGTTGGTGGTTGCCACCGGCTTTCTGCATGGCGACGTGGGGCAACCGGAGCGTAGCTTTGGCAACCTGGATGCGGCGTACCTGGCGCAGGTTTTCCAGATCAACACCTTGGGCCCGGCGCTGGTGATGAAGCATTTCTTGCCGCTGCTGCCCAAAACCGGGCGCTGCGTGGCGGGGTTTTTGTCAGCGCGGGTCGGCAGTATGGGCGACAACGCCCTGGGCGGCTGGTATGGCTACCGGGCGTCAAAGGCGGCGCTGAACCAGCTGGTCAAAACCGCGTCGATTGAGCTGAGCCGGCGCAACAAAGAAAGCATTTGTGTCAGCCTACACCCCGGCACGGTGGCCACCGCACTGAGCCAGCCGTTTGCCAAGACGGGTTTGAACGTGCGCCCTGCGAGCGAAGCGGCCACTGACTTGCTGGCGGTACTGGCGGGTTTGAAACCAGTTGATACGGGCTGCCTGATCGACTACCAGGGCCAAAAACTGCCTTTTTGAGGCCTGGTTAATTCATTTCAGGCTTTTAGATAGCTAATCAGCCTCTAGCCCAATAAAATCGGGCGCGAGCAGCTCCTAAATAAATAGCAACTAAAGCTTGCAGCAATTCTTCTTTGCTTGCAGCAATCCTTATTTTTTGAGCCGCTGGGGTCGTCAGGATCAGTTGGTAAGATCAGTAAGTAAGACCAGTCCTACAGGCGCGGGCGTTTCGCTCAGCCCCCACCACAACCGGCGGCTCGCCGCTCACCATGCACCACACCATTTTCGACACACCGGTTGTCAACACGCTGCTGCGCGGCTTGTCCATTACGTTTTTGCAGCTTGCAGGATGGAAAGTTGTCGGCAAGTTGCCGGCAGATGCAGCTAAAAGCGTGCTGATAGCAGCACCGCACACCAGTAACTGGGACTTGCCCTAC
>JANYED010000306.1 GCA_025363315.1 Polaromonas sp. | reverse complement strand
GGATGAGGCCATGATCGTTGTCAGCTACATGACGCCCCTGAAACTGGCTGAAGGCACGACTTTCATTGTTGAAGGTGACGACAGCGACACCGGCTACATGCTGCTGCTTTTAGAGGGCGAAGTCACTGTTGAAAACATTGTGGTGAGCCGCCGTACCCCGGTAACGGTGACCGTGCTGGGCCCGGGCAGCCTGATCGGCGAGATGGGCCTGGTCGATGGTCAGGCGCGGTTGGCGTCCTGCACCGCCAGCGTTGATTCCCGCTGCGCTGTTTTGAGCCGCGCTGCGCTTGAAAAACTGGGACAAAACAACCCCAAAACGGCCACAAAGCTCATGTCGGCGATTGCACTGCGCATTGCCGAACGGCTGCGCGACACGGCGGAAAAGCTCAAGATGTACACACAGCTGGTGCAGGCCATGCAGCAGGAAATTGACCACCTCATGCCTACTTAAGCACGAAGCAAAGCTCGGCATCCTTTTGTGCAGTGTTTTAACGGCGTGACCAGATGACGAGCGCGATTCAGGCGATTTAACTGCTGATTGCTGATTGCTGGTTGTTGGTTGTTGGTTGTTCCGCCTAGTCCGTTGCGATGTCAGCGGTAAAAGCAAGCTCTAGCAGGGCGCGTAAGACAGGTGCGATTCGCGATGCAAACTGGCGTTACATCAACGCAGTGCGCTCCCATCACAAGCAGTCAAATCATCCAACACTTAATTCAGGGGAAAGGCAAAACGATGAACGCACAAATGAAAGCTGTGATGCTTCACGCATACGGTGGCAACGATGTGGTGCAGTGTCTGGAAATCGACCGCCCGGAGCCACGGGCCGGCGAAGTGTTGGTGAAAATCCATGCGGCAGGCGTCAACCCTGTGGACTGGAAGATTCGCAGCGGCATGGGTCAGCGCATGGGCCTGGCGTTGCCCATCCACTTGGGCGGCGAGATTGCGGGCACGGTAGAGGCACTTGAAAACGGCGTCAGTGGCGTCAGCGGCTTCGGCGTGGGCGACGCTGTCTTCGGCATCGTCGGGACCGGCGGCTTTGCCGAATACGCGGTGGTCAAAGTGGCGGATCTGACACGCAAACCTGCCAATCTCGATTTTGTTCACTCGGCGGCCGTGCCGCTCGGCGCCCTCACGGCATGGCAGGGCCTGTTCGATCTTGGCAAGCTGACCGCTGGCCAACGCCTGCTTGTTACCGGCGGTTCAGGCGGCGTCGGCTCGCTGGCCATACAGATTGCCAAGGCCTGGGGCGCGCATGTCACCGCCATGGCCTCGGGACGCAACGAGCACTTTGTGCGCAGTTTGGGTGTCGACGAGTTCATCGATTACACCCAGCAGCCTTTTGAGCAAGTGGCCAAAGACATGGACGTCGTCTTCGACACCGTCGGCGGGGACACCTTTCAGCGCGCATTTCACACGCTCAAGAAAGGTGGCGTGCTGGTAACGGCAGTCGCGTTTCCAAAAGATGAGGCGCAACCGTTTGGCGTTCGCGTGGCGCGGGTATTTTGCAAGTCAGATCTGGTGCAACTTACGGCCATTCGCGGCTTAGTCGAATCTGGCCAGCTAAAACCCCATGTCGCCACGGTCTTGCAACTGTCGGACATTCGCGAGGCGCTGGCGCTGTCCGAAGCCGGTCACACGCAAGGCAAGATCGTGCTGCAGATCGCTGCCTAGGCGGGCAACGCGCGGGTGCTGACTACTGGGGCGACGAACTGCATGAGCCAGCTGTTCAACATCACGCCGCTTCGCGGTAAAAAACGCCCGCATTCAATGCCCGTCTTGCCAGCGGCCCTACCGCTTGCGCAATCGCCTGAATGTGCTCTGGCGTGGTGCCGCAGCAGCCGCCGACGATATTGACCAGGCCTTCGGCTGCAAATTCATGCAGCAGGCGTGACGTCACATCGGGCGTTTCGTCAAAGCCAGTGTCGCTCATCGGGTTGGGCAAGCCGGCGTTTGGGTAGCAGCTGATGAAGGTGTCGCCGGCTACCCGCGCCAGCTCTTGTATGTACGGTCGCATCAGCGTTGCACCCAGAGCGCAGTTCAGGCCCACAGCCAGCGGCTGCGCGTGGCGCACGCTGTGCCAAAACGCGGTGACGGTCTGGCCACTCAAAATGCGGCCCGATGCATCCGTCACCGTACCACTGATGATAAGCGGCAGGCGCTCGCCTGAATTGTCAAAGTACTCGTCAATCGCAAACAGCGCGGCCTTGGCGTTCAGGGTGTCAAAAATTGTTTCGACCAGCAGCACATCACTGCCGCCTTTGACCAATGCCTCGGTTTGTTCGTAATAGGCTTTCCGCAGCTCTTCAAAGCTGGTGTTGCGTGCGCCGGGGTCGTTGACGTCGGGGCTGATGCTGGCGGTTTTGGGCGTGGGGCCGAGTGCGCCGACCACAAAGCGCGGCTTTTCAGGGGTTGAATATTTGTCGCAAGCCGCACGCGCAATGCGGGCTGACTCGACGTTCATCTCCGCCGCCAGCTCAGCCATGTCGTAGTCAGCCTGGGCCACCGTCGTTGCGCCAAAGGTGTTGGTTTCAATCATGTCTGCACCAGCCGCCAGGTAACCTTCATGAATGTCTTGAATCACATCGGGCCGGGTCAGGCTAAGCAGCTCGTTGTTGCCTTTGATGTCTTTGTGAAAGTCTTTGAAGCGCTCACCCCGGTACTGAACTTCGCTCAGTTTGAAACGCTGGATCATCGTGCCCATCGCGCCATCCAGAATGGCGATGCGTTGTTCAAGAATGGCGGGCAACTGCCGGCCGCGGGTATAGGTGATAGGTTTCATGCCGGAATTTTAAACGGCGAGCCTGAAACGCATCATGGCCCAATACTTTCAATGACAATACGGGGCAACAGTGTCCAAAACCATGAAAAATTTACAACCCAAAAAAGCCTACGACTGGCTTTTGTCACATTCAAACGCGCTTTTTATCGATGTGCGCATGGAAATCGAGTCATTGTACGTGGGCCGCCCTCCGGGTGTGGTCAACGTGCCGTGGTACGAATACCCTGACCTGCAGCCTAACGCAGCCAGGTTTGCCGATGCCGTAGCAGACGAGGCCACGGGCAAAGACCAGCCGGTGCTGTTGCTGTGCCGCTCTGGCCAGCGCACGCTGGCTGCAGGTAAGGCGCTTGAAGCTGCGGGATTTACCAATGTGCAGCACGTTCTGCATGGCTTTGAAGGCGAGCTGGACGAGCATTTCAAACGCTCAACCCTGTCTGGTTGGCGCTTTGATGGCTTGCCGTGGGAGCAGATGTAGCATGCAACGCGGACTGCAGGCCGCGATTAGCTTAAAAACGGCCAACAATAGCTTTTTATCTGAATAATACGGCTTAAAACTAATAGATTCGGGGGCGAGCAGCTCCTTATTTAATAGCAAACAGACGATGACAAGACAGGTGTGAATTGACAGAATTGACTGAACTGGTGCAGCAACCTTCCGCGCTGGAGATTTTGAAAGAAGTCTTTGGTTATGGGGACTTTCGCGGCCCGCAAGCAGCCATCGTTGACCACGTGGTGCGCGGCGGCGATGCGCTGGTGCTGATGCCCACTGGCGGCGGCAAGTCGCTGTGCTACCAGATCCCTGCCATTGCCCGGCAAAACGCGGGCCACGGCGTGACCATCGTTGTCTCGCCACTCATCGCTCTGATGCACGATCAGGTCGGCGCGCTGCACGAGGCTGGCGTGTCGGCAGCGTTTTTAAATTCAACGCTGAGTTTTGAGGAAGCCAACGCGATTGAACGGCTTCTTCAAAACGCGGAGTTAACGTTACTTTATGCCGCGCCAGAGCGCATCAACACGCCGCGCATGAAGGACTTGCTGCGCGGCTTGAACGCGCGAGGCAAACTGAGCCTGTTTGCGATTGACGAAGCGCATTGCGTCAGCCAGTGGGGCCATGATTTCCGGCCCGAATACCGCAGTTTGAGTCTTCTGCATGAGATGTTCCCCAACGTGCCGCGGATGGCGCTGACCGCCACAGCCGATGCGCTGACACGGCAAGACATGGTCGAGCGGCTGCAACTTGAGCAAGCTGCGCAATTCGTGTCAAGCTTTGACCGCCCGAACATTCGCTACAGCATCGTTGAAAAGCTCGACGCCACGCGGCAACTGCTGCGCTTTATTCAAAACGAACACGCCGGTGAGGCAGGCATCGTGTACTGCCAGTCGCGCAAGCGGGTCGAAGAAATTGCTGACACACTGCAAGGCGCCGGCATCAACGCCATGGCCTACCACGCGGGCCTGGACTCTGCGCTGCGGCAAGAACGCCAGGACAAGTTTTTGCGCGACGACGGCATGGTGATGGTGGCCACCATCGCCTTTGGCATGGGCATTGACAAGCCCGACGTGCGCTTTGTGGCGCACCTGGACATGCCCAAAAACATTGAAGGCTACTACCAGGAAACAGGCAGGGCAGGGCGCGACTCTCTGCCGGCCAACGCGTGGATGACCTACGGCCTGGCCGACGTGGTGAATCAGCGCCGCATGATTGACACCAGCGAAGCGGCGAGTGAAGAGTTCAAGGTAGTGATGCGCGGCAAGCTCGATGCGCTGCTGAACTTGGCCGAGGGCACGGCGTGCAGGCGCGTGAGTTTGCTGCATTATTTTGATGAAAAAAGCTCGCCTTGTGGCAACTGCGACAACTGTTTAAGCCCACCCGCTGTGTGGGACGCCACCGACGCAGCGCGCAAGATGCTGAGCTGTATTTACCGCGTGCAGCAGTCCAGCGGCATCAGCTTTGGCGCGGGGCACTTGATGGACATTTTGCGCGGCAAGGCGACTGAAAAAGTCCTGCAGCACAGCCACGACAAGCTTTCAACCTTTGGTATCGGCAGCGACTTGGCGGAGACCCAATGGCGCGCTGTGCTGCGCCAGCTGATTGCCAAAAACATGGTGTACGTCGATGCCGAGGCCTTCAGCACGCTGCAGTTGCTGCCCGATGCGCGCCAAGTCCTCAAAGGCCAGGTCAGTGTGATGCTGCGCGAGCAAACCGGCGCTGACAAATCGGGCACAGCTGCCCGCGCCAAAAAAGTCGCCAAAACATCTGCCAAAGGCATTGTCGAGGCGGCGCTAAACGCAGGCGCGCTGGAGCGCTTGGCGCAGCTCAGAGCGTGGCGCGCCGAAGTCGCGCGTGAACATAACCTTCCTGCGTTTGTGATTTTTCATGACTCAACCTTGCGCGCCATTGCCGAACGTGACCCACAAACCGCGCGCGACCTTGAAGGCGTTGCCGGCATAGGCGCCAAAAAACTGGAGGCTTATGGTGCCGAGGTGCTACGGGTGTGTGCTGCTTGAATGTTGCTTGCCACCCGGTGTTGCTGTGAATCACCCTTAAAATGCTATTTAATTTATAGCTACTTACCCATTATTTAATTGGGCTGCAGGCCTAATATGCCCTTCAAATGACTTTGAAAATAGCTTTGAACACCTTTCCACACCTTTCCACACCTTTTCTGGTTGGCTCACACGTCGCATGCAAAGTAATCCTTCTCTAGCCACGCCAGGCCGCGCTGGCACCCCTGTGCAAGTGCCGTTGTGGGCTCAGCTCCAAGGTGCCACTGCACTGCTGCTGGCTGTGCGTGATGGCCAGTCCATGACCGCTGCGCTGCTGGATGTTGATGCCCGGCTGCGTCCCGGCGTTCAGGCCCTTGGCTTTCATGCTCTACGCTGGCTGGGACGCGCAGAGGCGCTGCGCCAGCAACTGGCCAAACGGCCACCGCCGCCTGAGGCAGATGCGCTGCTATGCGTGGTTCTCGCCTTGATTTGGCGTGAAGAAGATGCGCCCTACACCCCCCATACGCTGGTTGATCAAGCCGTTGAAGCCGCCAAACGAAGCGAAGCCACCACTCATCAGGCCAGCTTTATCAACGGTTGCCTGCGCCGATTTTTACGCGAGCGTGACGAGTTGGTGGCCAAAACCGACGCTAACCCGCAAGCCGTATGGAACCACCCCCAGTGGTGGATAGACCGGCTGCGCAAAGACCACCCCGATCAGTGGCAGGCCATTTTGCGCGCCAACAACGCCAAAGCGCCTTTGACACTGCGAGTTAATACAAGAAAAACGTCTGTAGCCCAATATTTACGGGCGCTAACAGCTATAAATATTGGAGCATATGCGGTCGGCGAACACGGCGTGGTGCTGGCGCAGGCGGTAGCTGTGCCGACTTTACCGGGCTATGACGAAGGGCATTTTTCAGTGCAGGATGCGGCCGCCCAAATGGCAGCCCCCTTGCTTGTCAATTTCTTGAATAGATCCTCGTCGGGGGCATTCAAACCTGGCCAGGCTCTCAACATTCTGGATGCCTGTGCGGCGCCGGGCGGTAAAACCGCGCACCTTCTGGAGCTGGCTGATTGCACCGTTACTGCGCTGGACATTGATGCGCGCCGCTGTGAGCGTATGGATCAAAACCTGGCTCGTTTGGACTTGCAGGCTCGCATAACGGTGGGTGACGCTGCCCAGCCCAGCGCGTGGTGGGACGGCCAGCTGTTTGACGGCATTTTGCTCGATGCGCCGTGTACGGCATCGGGCATCGTGCGCCGCCACCCCGACGTGCGCTGGCTGCGCCGCCCCACCGACATTGCCCAGCTGGCCAAGGCGCAGGCCCAGCTGCTGCAGACCCTGTGGCCCCTGCTGAAACCGGGCGGGGCGATGGTTTACTGCACCTGTTCGGTTTTCAGGGCGGAGGGCGATACGCAGGCGCAAACGTTTCTTGCGCGCCACACCGATGCCCGATTAATGCCCTCGCCGGGCCATTTACTGCCCCAAAGTAGTGTGCCGGGCGCGGTCATCGCTGACAATTTAGGTCGTGAACACGATGGTTTTTATTACGCGCTTTTTCAAAAGCAGAGCCCAAAGCAAGACGCCTGAGTTGCGGCGCAACCAGTTTTTTGCGCTTTTTTTGTGCGTGTTTGTGTTGTTTTTCAGTCAGGTCGCGCGCAGCACCGAGCTGGTGCAGCTCAGCGTCGAACGCGCTGACGATGGCGTTTTCCTGTCGGCGATTGTTCAGTTCGACCTGCCGGGGCCGGTTGAAGACGCCTTGGTAAAAGGCATCCCGCTGTTTTTTGTGGCAGAAGCCGACGTCTATCAAAACCGCTGGTACTGGGCTGACAAACGTGTTGCCAGCGCCACACGAACGATTCGGCTGGCGTTTCAGCCGCTCACACGACGTTGGCGAGTGAACATTGTGAGCGGCCTCATCAATAACTCGGCGGGCCTGCGCGCCACCCTGAACCAAAATTACGAAACCTTGCCAGATGCGATGTCAGCGGTGCAGCGCTTGTCCCGCTGGCGGATAGCTGACAACGCGGAAATTGAAGCGGATGTGCCGCACCGGCTGGAGTTTTCTTTCAATCTTGATTTGTCTCAATTGCCGCGGCCATTCCAAATTGGCCTTGTCGGGCAAAAAGACTGGGTCATTGCGGTGCAGCGCAATGAGCGGCTGCAACTGCCCGCTTACAAGCTTGCCGACAAGCCCAAAAGCCTTTCAACCCCCGTTAAAGAGGGCGACAAGTGAGTCTGGCTGGCCAGCCGCAGTCGATCAAAAACAGCCGGGCCTTTCGCTGGACTGTCGGTGTCGGGGCTGGTACCGTGATGGCGCTCAGCTTGGTGCTGTTGTTTTTGCTGACACAGGCCACTGGCAACCGCGAACTGTACGAGCGCAATTACGCCCGGCTGCTGGTGCTCAACATCGCGGTGGCGACGCTGCTGCTGTTGGTGATTGGCTGGATCATGCTTAGGCTGTATCTGCGTTTGCGGCAAGGGCGTTTTGGTAGCCGGTTGCTGGTCAAGCTGGCGGCTATTTTTGCTTTGGTGGGTTTACTGCCTGGATTGATGATTTACGGCGTGTCATACCAATTTGTCTCGCGGTCCATCGAGAGCTGGTTTGACGTGAAGGTCGAAGGCGCACTGGACGCGGGATTAAATCTGGGGCGCGCCACGCTGGACGCCATGGCGCTTGATTTGGCCAACAAAACCCGGCAGGCTGCAACCCAAATATCCGAGACTCCAGACGGCGTCGCTGCCCTGGCAATTGAACGGCTGCGCGACCAGCTGTCCGCCAGCGATGTGGTGCTGTGGACGGCTGGCGGTCAGGTGATTGCCAGCGTCGGTGACTCTCGTTTCAAGATCAATCCGGAGCGGCCCGCAGCACAGCTATTTCGAAATGCTAGAACGCAGCGCGTAGCCACCTTGATTGAAGGGTTGGAGGAGCCTGCAGTCAACCCATCAGCTGCCCCTGCGGCCCCACAGCCGGGCCGGATTCAAGCGCTGGCGCTGGTCAACAGCGCGAACCTGGGACTGGTGGGGGAAGCGCGGTTTTTGCAGGTGATTCAGAGCATTCCTGCCACCGTGGTGGCCAATGCAATTGCGGTGCAGGAGGCCAACCGTGAATATCAGGAGCGGGCGCTGGCCAGAGATGGTTTGCGCCGGATGTACATCGGCACGCTGACGCTCAGTTTGTTTTTGGCGGTGTTTGGCGCAGTGCTGCTGGCGGTGCTGCTGGGTAACCAGCTGGCCAAGCCGCTGCTGGTGCTGGCTGACGGCGTTCGGCAGGTGGCGCTTGGCGATCTGACGCCCAAAGCGGCGCTGCAGGGCAAGGATGAACTGGGCGGCCTGACGCGCTCGTTTGCCGACATGACGCAACAGCTAAGTGATGCGCGGTCGGCCGTGCACCTGAGCATGAGCCAGGTCGACGCGGCGCGGGCCAATTTGCAAACCATTCTGGACAATCTCACGGCCGGCGTGATTGTGCTGGACGCTGGCGGGCGCATTCAGTCCAGTAATCCCGGCGCGACCCGCATCTTGCGCGCCCCAATGGCGGCTTATCACGACAAGCCGCTGGCTGAAGTGCCAAACCTGGCTCTTTTTGCCAAGGACGTGAACGCCCAATTCGCTGATTTTTTAAGCGACACAAACACCCCTCACGGGCTGGAGCAATGGCAGCAATCTTTCGAGCTGAATACAGCGCTGCCGGGCGCGCCCGACAGCGCTATAACTCTGATAGCTCGCGGCGCCAAGATGCCTGGGGCGGAAGAGTATTTACTGGTGTTTGATGATGTCTCTGAAATGGTGTCTGCACAGCGGGCACAAGCCTGGGGCGAGGTGGCGCGCAGGCTGGCGCATGAAATCAAAAACCCGCTGACACCGATCCAGCTGTCGGCTGAGCGGCTGGAGATGAAACTTGCGGGCAAACTGCTCGAGCCTGAGCAGGCGCTGTTGACCAAGTCGGTCAAAACCATCGTCGATCAGGTTGACGCCATGAAGCGTTTGGTCAACGAGTTCCGTGACTACGCGCGCTTGCCTGCGGCTGAGCTCAAACCCGTCAATCTGAATGCGCTGATCAGTGACGTGATGCAGCTTTACACCAGCGATCACGCCGACCAGACGGTGCGCACCGAGCTTGATGCTGGCGCGCCGCTCATCAAGGGAGATGCCCAGCAATTGCGCCAGATCATTCACAACCTGGTGCAAAACGCGCAGGACGCGCAAGAAGGTATCAACGGCGGCGTGGTGACACTTAAAACCGAGTTTGCGAGGTCTCCCGGGTCTCCTGCGTCATCGGGCCGTGTTCGTTTGATTGTGCGGGACAAAGGTAGCGGATTTCCGGAGCACATCCTCAAGCGCGCTTTTGAGCCCTATGTCACCACCAAGGTCAAAGGTACTGGCTTGGGGTTGGCCGTGGTTAAGAAAATTGCCGACGAGCACGGTGCGCGGGTTGATATTTCCAACCGCGTGACGGATGGTGTGGTGTCAGGCGCCCAAGTGTCGTTATCATTCGCAGTAGCAACCTAACAACACATTGAGCAAACCGGTAGGGCAACAATTCAATATGGCAAACATTCTGGTGGTTGATGATGAACTGGGCATACGCGACCTGCTTTCGGAAATTCTCAACGACGAAGGCCACCAGATAGAACTGGCCGAAAACGCCGCTCAAGCACGTGCGGCCCGACAGCGCGCCAAGCCAGACCTGGTGCTGCTTGACATCTGGATGCCAGATACCGACGGCGTCACGCTTCTCAAAGAGTGGTCCACTACGGGTTTGCTGACCATGCCCGTCATCATGATGAGCGGGCATGCCACCATCGACACGGCAGTTGAGGCTACAAAGATCGGTGCCATGGCGTTTCTTGAAAAACCCATCACATTGCAAAAATTGCTCAAGGCCGTTGAACAGGGCCTGAGCAAGTCCATCAATCGCAGGCCGCAACCGCTTGGCATGCCCGGTACGCCGGTCAGCCCAGCTGACTTGACGGTGGAAGCCGCCATGACCGGCAGCACATTGCCAGTGGTTGTTGAGATGGGGCCACAAGCTACCCAGAGTTTTTTGCTGGAAAAACCGCTACGCGATGCGCGTGACGAGTTCGAAAAAGCGTATTTCGAATTTCATCTGGCCAAAGAGGGCGGCTCCATGACCCGTGTGGCTGAAAAAACTGGCCTGGAGCGTACGCATCTTTATCGCAAGCTCAAGCAATTAGGCGTAGACCTTACACGCGGCAAGCGCGGCGGTTAAAAGCCCACACAGCTGCTATATAATCTGACGCTTGGCCCGGTAGCTCAGTCGGTAGAGCAGAGGATTGAAAATCCTTGTGTCGGTGGTTCGATTCCGCCCCAGGCCACCACTTCTTTCTTTCGATGTTTTTATTGCCCCTGACGTCTTTGGTGACCTCCGGGGCTTTTTTCATTGCGTGTGCGCCGGCCGAACGGAAGTATCAAATCGACACCGCCTCCGTTAAAGCTTTTACG
>JANYED010000193.1 GCA_025363315.1 Polaromonas sp. | reverse complement strand
CTTCTCGGCATTGGCCACGTCTTGGCCATAGGCCTCGGTGGTGATGTGGCCGACACACGGGGCGGAGCAACGCTTGATCTGATACAGCAAACACGGCCGTGATCGGTGATTGAACACCGTGTCTTCACAGGTGCGCAGCTTGAACACCTTTTGCAGCAGCAAGATACTTTCTTTCACCGCCCAGGCACTGGGGTACGGGCCAAAGTATTTGTGCTTTTTTTCAACCGCACCGCGGTAGTAGGCAACGCGTGCGAATTGATGGGTTGCCAGCTTCAAATAAGGGTAGCTCTTGTCGTCGCGGAACAAAATATTAAAACGCGGATTCAGCGTTTTAATCAAGTTGTTTTCAAGCAGCAGCGCCTCGGCTTCGCTGCGCACCACGGTAGTTTCCATGCGCGAAATTTTGGTCACCATGTGGCCAATGCGTGTGCCGCCGTGGTTCTTTTGAAAGTAGTTGGCCACCCGCTTTTTTAAATTGCGCGCCTTGCCCACGTACAGCACGCCACCCTCGGCATCAAAGTAGCGGTAAACACCTGGCAGTGCAGGCAACGCGGCGACTTCTTCGAGCAGTTCGGGTGCGAATTCAAATTCTTTACTCATACCGTATTGTGGACAATCTGCCGATGCGTTCAATGCAATGGGATATTTTCTGCAAAGTCGTCGACAACTTTGGTGACATCGGCGTTTGCTGGCGCCTGGCCGCCGACTTGTCCGCCCGCGGCCAGCGGGTGCGACTGTGGGTGGACGATAGCGCTGCCCTGGCCTGGATGGCACATGGTGCTTGCGCGGGCGTGCAGGTGCTGCCGTGGCCTAAATCTATGGACGTCAACGTGCTGGAAACCACGCCTTGCGATGTCCTGATAGAAACTTTTGGCTGCGACGCCGCTCCTGACTTTATAGCTGCTTGCGCCCGTATTCATTCGGCTACAGGCATAAAACCGCTCTGGATCAACTTAGAATACCTCTCTGCAGAGCCTTACGTGGCCAGAAGCCATGGTTTAGCAAATCTGCTCAGCAGCGGCCCGGCTGTAGGCTGGCACAAGGTGTTTTACTACCCCGGCTTCACCTCTGGCACGGGCGGCTTGCTGCGCGAGCCTGATCTGGCGCGGCGGCAATCTGCATTTGACCGTGAGGCGTGGTTAAAGCGGCAGGCAATTGATTGGCACGGTGAAACGCTGGTGTCACTGTTCTGCTACGAGCCGCCAGCTTTGGAGCAACTGCTGACCAAGCTGGAGCAAAACGGCATCAACGGCCGACCCGCACATCTGTTGGTGGCGGCTGGGCGGGCGACTGAAGCCGTGAAATCACTTTTAGCCTTAAAAAAACCACGAAACGCCCATCACATTGGCCTGCAGCCCAATGAATACGGGCGCAAGCAGCTATCAATTTCATACTTGCCCCAGCTCAGCCAAACGGACTTTGACCACCTGCTGTGGGCCTGTAACATCAACTTTGTACGTGGTGAGGACTCGATGGTTCGGGCCATCTGGGCGGGCAAGCCCTTTATCTGGCAAATTTACCCGCAAAACGACGGTGCGCATGGGCCCAAGCTGGAGGCATTTTTGGACATGCTGGCCGCGCCGTACTGTTTGCGGGCTTTTCACAACGCGTGGAACGGTCTTGCAGGTGATGTCTTGCCACCCTTGCCTGAGCTGACCAGTTGGCAACAAACGATATTTGCGGCCTGCACCCGACTGGCGTTGCAACCCGACCTGACCACTGGCCTGATCGAATACGCGCTAAAAAACCGCTAAAATCAAAGGCTTTGCTAATTCAGCAAGCCCTTCAATCACCCGAAGACATTCGACTACAAGTTATGAAAATCGCTCAAGAAATTCGCGCCGGCAACGTCATCATGCACGGCAAAGACCCGATGGTGGTGCTCAAGACCGAATACAGCCGCGGCGGCCGCAACTCAGCCACCGTGCGCATGAAGCTCAAAAGCCTGATCGGTAGCTTCGGCACAGAAAACGTCTTCAAAGCTGACGACAAGATCGACCAGGTCATTCTGGACAAAAAAGACTGCACTTACTCCTACTTTGCTGACCCGATGTACATCTGCATGGACGCCGACTACAACCAGTACGAAGTCGAAGCTGAAAATATGGGCGATTCGCTGAACTACTTGCAAGACGGCATGGAACTCGAAGTCGTGTTTTACGAAGGCAAAGCGATTTCTGTCGAGCTGCCCACCAACGTCGAACGCGAAATTACTTGGACCGAACCCGCCGTCAAAGGCGACACGTCAGGCAAAGTCTTGAAACCCGCCAAAATTGCCACAGGTTTTGAAATCGGTGTACCGATTTTTGTTGCGCAAGGCGATACGGTTGAGATTGATACCCGCACTGGTGAGTACAGAAAACGCGTCTGACCAGCCGCGTTGTAGCAAGCGGGTTTAAGCCGCACTGGCCGAATCAACAAAAGCGCTTCAATGAGGCCCTTTTAACTTTTTGGCCAAACGGTTAACAATTCACACATGCAACAAACACAAGACTTATCTGCCGCCCGCCTGAGTAACGCCTGGGCCGAATTGCAAGCCCACGCCCGAGACCACCAGCCGCTGGATGCCGACGCCTATCGCCTGGCATTTGCTGACCCCGAGTTTTTGCTGCGGCGCGAGACGCGCGGCATTCGCATGCAGCTGGAAATGCTCAAACCCGAACTGGGTCAAAGCCAGCAAGGCATAGAAAACACGGTGGTGGTGTTTGGCAGCGCCCGCTTTCCGGCGCCTGAGACTGCCAGTGCTTCATTGGCTGCGGCTCAGGCCAATCTGACAAAAGCCAGCGCTGCGGGGGTTGACGAGGCCGGGCTGGCGGACGCGCAGGACGCTTTGCTGGTGGCCGAACGCCACATGCGCAATGCCCATTTTTACGACCAGGCCCGGCTGTTTGCACGGCTGGTCGCGGCGCACAGCCTGCCGCTGCCGCTGGCAGAGCAGCTGTTCATCTGTACTGGCGGCGGCCCGGGCATCATGGAGGCAGCCAATCGGGGCGCGCACGAGCTGGGCGCGCCCACCGTGGGGCTGAACATTGTGTTGCCGCACGAGCAGTCGGGCAATCAGTACATCACGCCGTCGCTGAACTTCAAGTTTCATTACTTCGCGCTGCGCAAAATGCATTTTTTGATGCGCGCCAAAGCGCTGGTGGCCTTTCCGGGCGGCTTTGGCACGCTGGACGAACTGTTTGAAGTCATCACGCTGGTGCAAACCGGCAAATCAAAGCCGCTGCCCATCGTTCTTTTTGGATCGGATTACTGGAAGCGCCTGATCAATTTTGACGTGCTGATTGAAGAAGGCGCCATATCACCGAAGGACCTGGATCTGTTTCATTACGTGGATGAGCCGCAAGCGGCGTGGGACATCATCGCCAGGTTTTACGACCTGTAAAGCGGCTCACGACGGAGGGCTGGTTTTAAGCTGCCAGGCCGCTCGCGCACCCAACCCCACCGCTGCGCCCACCGCCCAAAACACCACCGCCACGCCAGCCACCGCACCTGCTGTGCCAAACAGCACAGGCATCAGCACGCTGGACGCGTTGATGGCCATTAGCCGCAGGCCAAGCGCCTCACCATGCCGCGCCTCAGGCGTGATCTGGTGCAGGGTGCTCATGATCATCGGCTGGACAGAGCCCAGCGTCAAACCGAGCAAGACCGAGCAAATGCCCATCGCCAAAGCGCCCGGCATGAATGGGTAAACGCCAAACAGCATACAGGTCACGAGCATGGCTGCGGTGATGATTTTGTATTCCTTGATGTGCGAAGCCACAAACGGCAATACCAACCGTATGGTCGCCGCCGCAAGGGCAAAAGCACCCAGAATCGACCCGATGCTCGACGCGCTGACACCGCGTTCAAAGCCCAGTACCGGCACGACAAAGGTGTGAACGTCCCAGCAAGATGATAAAAACCAGTTCACCAACATCAGGCGGGCAAACATGGGTTCACGCAGCAGATCCCAAACCTTCGGCTTGGCTGTGCCGTCGGGCAAAACGATGGGCGGCATCTCCGTGGTGCGCTGGATCAGCAACCAGCTGGCAAGCGGCAGCAGGGCCATCAGCAAAAACGCTGCGCGAAAACCGGTGGTGCTGTTGGCCACCGGGCCGGCATAGTCAATCAGCAGCCCGGCACTGAAAGGCCCCATAAAGTTGGACACCGCCGGGCCAATGGCCAGCCAGCTGAATACCTTGCGTATTTGCGCACTGCCGCCAGCCTGACTGGCCGCGCGGCCCACGTGGCGCTGCAGCGATATGTTGGCTGCGCCGGTAGCGCCGCCCGTCATCAAAGCCGCCAGGCACAACATGGGAAACACCGGGAAAGCTGCTGCCAGCGCCGTCCCACAGCAAGCCGCCAGCACACTGAACTGCACCGGCCGCCTCAAGCCGTGGCGGTCGGCAAAACGCCCCGCGGGCAGCGCCAGCGCGACCTGCATGATGGAAAACAGCGCCAGCAATACACCCACTGCAGCCGGGCTGTAGCCTTCTTTGAGGGCCAACAGCGGCGCGGCCATGCGTGTGCCGGCCATGCAGGCGTGCAGGCATATTTGCGCGAGGATTAAGCGGGCAAGTTCAGGAGACAAACTTAGTCGAGCTCTTTATCGAGAGGAATCAGGCGGGCCGACTCTGTTTCGGGCAGGGCCTCAACGTTTCTCAGCGCCTTGCCCATCACCCGGCTGCGCTGCTCGGCGCTGCTGACGGTGTTAAGCATGGTTTCCGCATTCGATTTGATCTTGGCCAGCACATCGCCAAACTTGCCGAACTCCGTTTTCACCGCGCCCAGCACCTGCCACACTTCGCTAGAGCGTTTTTCAAGCGCCAGCGTTCTGAAACCCATTTGCAGGGAATTGAGCATGGCCAGCAACGTGGTGGGCCCTGCCAGCGTGATGCGGTAATCACGGCTCAAACTTTCCATCAAACCGGGGCGGCGCAGCACTTCGGCATACAAGCCCTCGGTCGGTAAAAACAAAATCGCAAAGTCTGTGGTGTGCGGCGGCGCAATGTATTTTTCACTGATGGTTCTGGCTTCCAGCCGGATACGAACCTCTAGCGCCTTGCCTGCTGCTTCTGCGCCCGTCACGTCTGCACGGGCTTGTGCGTCAAGCAAGCGTTCATAGTCTTCATTTGGAAACTTGGCATCAATCGGCAGCCAAAGCGGCTCGCCTGAATCAAACCGGCCCGGCAGCTTGATGGCAAAGTCAACCGTGTTTTTGCTGCCTGGTTGGGTGGCGACTTGTGCGGCGTACTGGTCAACGGTGAACACCTGCTCCAGCAAAGCGCCCAACTGCGCTTCGCCAAAAATTCCGCGCGTTTTGACGTTGGTCAGCAGGTGCTTCAAGTCGCCCACGCCTTGCGCAAGGGTTTGCATTTCGCCCAGGCCCTTGTGCACTTGCTCCAGCCTGTCGGCCACCTGCTTGAAGCTTTCGCCTAGGCGCGTTTCCAGCGTGGCTTGCAGTTTTTCATCAACTGTTTTGCGCATCTCGTCCAGCTTGGCTGAGTTGGTGGCTTGCAGTTGAGCGAGCTGCTTTTCCAGGGTTTCACGCACCTCGCCCATGCGCCGGGCGTTGGACTCGCTCACCGATTGCAGCTGCATGACCAGCGTGTCGGACAGCGTTTTTTGCAGCAATGCCAGCTGATGGCCAAACGCATCAATCTGGCTGTTTTGAGTGCGAATGGCCTCCGCACTTTGCTGGGTCAGCGTTTGCTGGAAGGTGGCAAAGGTCGTGCTCAGTTCTTGCCGGTTGGTGCGTCCGTTGTCAACAATTTCACGGCGCACTTCGCGCTCGGTTTTGTCGTTGCCTGCGGTGATCAGCGCCAGCAGTTCAGCCTTGCCACTGTCGGGCGTTCTGCGCAGCACCAGCCACACCAGCAACACCAGCAACACCACAGCAAGAATCAACAACGCCAAAAAGACGTAAAAACCAGTTTCTGTCATGCTATTTAATCAGGAGCTGCTCGCGCCCGTATTCATTGGGCTACAGCTCTTTTCGATACCGTATTTAAAGGTGTCAACGGCGCTTTTCCGGTCAACACGGCAATCAGGTTGTCCGCTGCCAGATTGGCCATAGCCATGCGGGTGGGTAGCGTGGCGCTGGCGATGTGCGGAGTCAGCACGACATTGGGCACGGTCAACAAGTCAGGATGGACTCTCGGCTCGCCCTCAAACACGTCCAGTCCGGCAGCTGCGATGCGCTTTTCCTTAAGCGCAACAGCCAGCGCCAGATCGTCAACAATGCCGCCTCGGGCAATATTGACAAGCGTTGCGGTTGGCTTCATCAGCGCCAATTCAGCAGCGCCAATCGTGTGGTGCGATTCGGCTGAATACGGCACGACCAGCATCACGTGGTCAGCGGTTTTGAGCAGCTTTTCTTTGCTCACATAGCTGGCCTTGCATTGGGCTTCGAGCTCAGTGCTCAGCCGCGAACGGTTGTGATAAATCACTGTCATCCCAAAACCATGCGCACCCCGTTTGGCTATGCCCTGCCCGATGCGGCCCATGCCCAAAATGCCCAGCGTGCTGCCATGAATGTCGCTGCCCGCAAACATGTCGTAGCTCCACTTCGTCCATCGGCCTGCGCGCAGGAAATGCTCGCTTTCAGTCACGCGTCTGGCGGTGGCCATTAACAGCGCAAAGCCAAAGTCGGCGGTGGTTTCGGTCAACACATCAGGTGCATTCGTGGCCTGTACGCCCCTAAAAGTCATGGCCTGCACATCAAAGTTGTTGTAGCCCACAGCCATGTTGGCGCAAATTTCTAACTGCGGGCAGGCTGCCAGCACATCAGCATCAATGCGCTCGCCACCGGTGGTGAAAACACCGCGCTTGCCCTGAAGCTTTTCAATCAACTGCGCTTTTGTCCATATCTCGTCAAGTGGGTTGGATTCAACTTCAAAGTACTGCTCAAGCCTGGCAGTGATCTCGGCAAAAATGGCCCGCGCGACAAGAATTTTAGGTTTATTCATGGTGTTTACTTAAACCAAATAAAGGTCATGATGATAAAAAGCGGAATCAACACACCGCAAGACCACGCCATGTAGCCAAAAAAGCTCGGCATTTTGACACCTCGGTCTTCTGCCACAGCCTTGACCATCAAATTAGGCGCGTTGCCGATGTAGGAGTTGGCACCCATAAACACCGCACCGGCTGATATGGCCGCAAGCGTGGGGGCCAGCGTCGTCATCAATACCTTGGGGTCACCGCCGGCCGTGTTGAAAAACACAAGGTATGTTGGTGCATTGTCTAAAAATGAACTCAGCAGACCCGTCGCCCAGAAATACATCGTCGGATTGGGCAAGCCATCGGGCCGGGTAATGCCTGTCACGATAGCGCTGAATGGGCCATTGGAACCTGCCTTGAGCATGGCAATCACTGGGATGATAGTCAGAAAAATACCAATGAACAACTTGGCCACTTCCTGCATGGGCGCCCATGTAAATTGATTGCTGCTGTGAACGCTTTTGGCCGTTATGCGAAGTGAGATCAAGGTGATGATGACCAAACCAACATCACGCACCATTCCGGGCAAGCCAACAACTGTGCCAAGGACATCCATGGCCAAAGACGACTTCCAGACACCGCTCATCAGCACCAGACCTGCCGCAGCAGCCAGCAGCCAAAAGTTGGCTGCACCATCAAAACCAATACGCCGCGTATCCGGCGTCGGGTCAACAGGCAGCACGCCTTCTTTTTTAAAGTAGTGGCTGTCCATAGCATAAAAAATAAGCAGCAGGCTGAACACCATAAACAGCGTTTCAGGAAAGATGTAACCCACCGTCCAGAAGAAATCGACACCCTTTAGAAAACCAAGAAACAAGGGAGGGTCACCTAGGGGCGTGAGCGAGCCCCCCACATTGGCGACCAGAAAGATAAAAAACACCACCAGGTGGGCCTTGTGCTGGCGGTTGTCGTTGGCACGGATCAGCGGGCGAATCATCAACATCGATGCGCCGGTGGTACCCATAAAGCTGGCCAGCACCACACCAGTCAACAGCAGGCCGCAGTTCAAGTTTGGGCTGCCGTGCAAATTGCCACGAATGTAAATACCGCCCGCTACCGTGTACAGCGCCGTCAGCAAAATGATGAATGGAATGTACTCTGCCAGCATGGCATGAACCAGGCTGGCACCAGCAGCGCTGATGCCAAAAAAGTAAGCGAACGGCAAAAAAAATATCAGTGTCCAGGCGGCAGACACTTTGCCAAAATGATGGTGCCAAAAGCTGGGAACCATCAGCGGCAGCACCGCAATTGAGAGCAAAATACCGGCAAACGGTATCGCCCACAGCAAGTTCAAACGCGCACCATCAAAGTCTGCGGCGGCGGCGACACCTGGTAGCAAAGCGATGAAGTGAATCCCAGCCAGGCGCCAAAAACGCTTCACGGCTGCTCGATCTCAAACACCTGGCGTAAGTAGGCCAGGTACTTTTCGTCGTCACACATGTTTTTTGACGGTGTGTCCGACAACTTGGCCACTGGCTGGCCGTTGCATCGGATCATTTTGATGACGATTTGCAAAGGCTCGTAACCCAGGTCGTTGGTCAAATTGGTACCAATGCCAAAAGCCAGTTGGCAGCGCCCTTTGAACTGCTTGTACAGCTCAATCGTTCGCGGCACCGTCAGGCCGTCGCTGAAAATCAGGGTTTTGGTTTTTGGGTCAACCCGGTTTTTGTTGTAGTGCGCAATCATGCGCTCGCCCCATTGAAACGGGTCGCCACTGTCATGGCGCGCGCCATCAAACAGCTTGCAGAAAAACATGTCAAAGTCGCGCAAAAAGGCGCTCATGCCGTACACGTCTGACAGGGCAATGCCCAGATCGCCCCGGTATTCTTTGGCCCATGATTCAAAACCAAACACCTGGCTGTCGCGCAGCCGCGGGCCCAGTGCCTGACAGGCTTGCAGGTATTCATGCGCCATGGTGCCCAGCGGCGTCAGGCCTAATTTCATTGCAAACAGCACATTGCTGGTGCCGGCAAACTGGCCAGTTGCATGAATCCCCAACTTGCTGCTCAGGGTGCGCAGCGCTTCATCATGCCAAACCTTACCAAAGCGGCGACGGGTCCCGTAATCCGCGATTTTCAAGTCCTTCAAGCCGTTACCTCGCAATAAGCCAATTTTGGCGGTCAGCCGGCGACGGCCTTCTTCAAAGTCAGGCTGTTTTTGCGTGTTGCGAAAGTACACCTCATTGATGATGGCCAGCACCGGAATCTCAAACAAAATAGTGTGCAACCAAGGGCCTTTGATTGACACCTCAATCTCGCCGCTCGGCAATCCGTTGACGCTGACGTACTTTTCGTTGAGCTTGAAGATACCCAAAAAATCAATGAAGTCGGCTTTGATAAAGCGCATGGCTTTTAAATAGGCCAATTCTGCATCCTGAAACCTCAGGCTGCACAAGCCTCGAATTTCTTCACGTATCTCATTCACGTAGGGCGCCAGCGCCCCTTTGTTGCGGCATTTGAAGCGGTACTCCACTTCGGCACCCGGGAACTGGTGCAACACCACCTGCATCATTGTGAATTTGTATAAATCGGTATCAAGCAGGCTGGTGATGATCATGGGCGCCTGGACGGATGAAATGAGGGTTTAGCCGAGAAAGTCCACCTCAAACAGTAGCGTCGCATTGGGCGGAATCACGCCACCCGCGCCGCGCGCGCCATAAGCCAACTCAGCAGGAATGACCAGGCGCCGAGTACCGCCTGCCGACATCCCTTGCACGCCTTCGTCCCAGCCCTTGATGACCTGGCCTGCACCGAGCGAAAATTGAAACGGCTGGCCGCGATCTTTGCTCGAATCAAACTTGGCGCCTTGCACGCCTTCGTTAAAAAGCCAGCCGGTGTAATGCACGCTGACGTTTTGACCAGCCTTTGCGATAGCGCCAGTGCCTAAAAGCGTGTCTTCGTACTTGAGGCCGGAGGAGGTAGTGGTGAGGTTCATGTTGAGGCTAAAAATAAAGTTGCAGACGCCACCACTTTACATGCAACCCAGGGGTGAAACTGGTCGGCAGCCGGTTTATTCCAGCCATGTCGTGAAGTCGCCCACCGGCACGCGCGGCGTTCGGAAGGTGTTGACCAGCGCTGATTGGTTGGGGTAACCAAGAGACATGCCGCAAACCAGCATTTCGTCAGGCCCAGCGCCAATATGCGGCAAGATGATCTTGGCAAAACCGTTCCACGCGGCTTGTGGGCAGGTGGCCAGGCCGTGGCCGCGCGCGGCAACCATCAGGTTTTGCATGAACATGCCGTAGTCCACCAGCGAGCCGCGGCCCATGACTTTGTCGAGCGTGAACATCAACCCCACTGGCGCGTCAAAAAACCTGAAGTTGCGCTGCTGCTGTGCGTGCATTTTGTCTTTGTCGCCCTTGCTGATGCCGAGCAGGCCATACAGGCCCCAGCCGTTTTCGCGGCGGCGATCAATGAAGGGGGAGACCCATTTTTCAGGGTAATAGTCGTAGGCTTCTTTGTAGTCGGCTGCCAGCGCCGGATTGGCACGGATCGAATCACCTGCAGCGCAGACTTTTTCAACCAGTGCATCTCGGCTGGCACCTTGCAGCACATACACTTTCCACGGCTGGGTATTGGTGCCAGACGGGGCTCTGGCGGCCAACTCGAGCAAATGGGTGATGACATCACGCGCAACTGGCGTTGGCAAAAAATCGCGGGTGGACTGGCGACTCTCAATAGCTTGATCCACGGGGTTATCAGAAAAAAGACGGATCACTTCAAAGTCTCCAATACACGAGTTAAGGATGCAGGTAGCGTACCTGGTTTGCGCGTAGCACGGTCAACATACACATGAACCAAATGTCCTTTGGCGGCGCTTGGAAGGAAGGGATCGCTAGGAAATATAGCGACCTCATAGCGAACGCTAGACGACCCCACATGCGCAACACGAAGGCCTGCGATCACCTCATCCGGAAAAGCCACAGGCGCGAAATAGTTGCACTGGGTTTCAATGACCAGCCCGATCACGCTGCCCGCATGAATGTCTATCGCACCGTAGTCAATCAGCAGACCGTTCACCGCCGTATCAAACCAGCCGTAATACACGACGTTGTTAACGTGGCCATACACATCGTTGTCCGACCAGCGGGTGCCAATTTTGCAAAAGGCTTTGTAGGCACTGCGGGGTTCAGGTTGGGGGCGCTGTGGTGGCATCGTGGCTGTTGATTTTGCCACCAGCTTGCCGCCATTTTTGCCAATATTCAAAAGCTACACGGTAAGTATTGAGCTGCACTTGCACCGTCTCGTCAATCTTGATGCCGTAGCCACCCGCCATGCAAAACGCCAGCGGAATGCGGCGTTGCCAGGCCCAATCGAACACGCGGCGATCACGCGCCTCCAAGCCGTCGTAGCTTAGCTTCAAGCGGCCCAACCGGTCGCCTTCAAACGGGTCGGCTCCCGCGAGGTACAAAATCAAACCAGGCTCAAAACGCCGCGCAAGCTCGTCCAGTGCCTGTTCAAGGGCTGCAAGGTATGGCGCGTCCGTGTAGCCATCGGGTAACTCGACATCCAGGTCACTGGCTTCTTTGCGAAACGGAAAGTTCTTTTCACCGTGCATTGACAGCGTGAACACACTCGCATCTTTGGCAAAGATACTTGCGGTGCCATTGCCCTGGTGCACATCCAGATCGATGATGGCCACCTGTAGTGGTTTACGGGTATTCTTAAATTGGCGTGTCCACTCGGCTTGCATCAGGCGGCTGGCCACAGCCACATCGTTGAAAACACAAAAACCCCCGCCTTTGCCCACATATGCATGGTGCGTTCCCCCCGCCATATTGGCTGCAATGCCTTCAATTACAGCTACTCGCCCAAGCCCTAGCGCACAGCGAGCTGCAGCGATAGTTGCACCCACCGAGCGACGCGCACGCTCGGCCATCGCCGGGCTCCATGGGAATCCAATTTCGCGCTGAGCGGGCGGGGGCAGCTTCCCGTGGGTGATAGCGTCGACGTAAAGAGGCGAGTGCGCCATGGCCAACTCGCCATCAGTTGCGGCCGGAGCCTGCGCCATCTGAACCCCTGAAAGCTCCTGCACGACTCGGTCACGCAGCAGCTTGTATTTGGCCATCGGAAAACGATGGCCGTCAGGAAGCGGCAGAACAAAGTTGTCAGCGTAAAAAGCGTGCAAGATGAAGCGGGTAAAAGTGAAGTTCTGCCAACACACCAGAAAGCTTCATTGTGACCAGATACCCCAGACTAGGGCTAGAACCCTAAAATGCTGCACTGCAACAAAAACTCCTTGCAATGTAACCGGTAACCCCTATAATTCGTGTTATGTTGCAGTGCAGCAATTCATATCAAGCTGCTTTGAGTGGCCTGCAAAGCAACTGTTTTAACCCGTTTCTTTACTCTTAAACACTGGAGATTAATTATGCTGACTGCTGAACAACTCATGGCCTCCCACAAAGCCAACATCGAAACTCTGTTTGGTCTGACCCACAAAGCCTTCGAAGGCGTTGAAAAACTGGTTGAATTAAATGTTCAAGCCACCAAAGCTGCTCTGGCCGAAACCGCTAACCACGCTCACGCGGTGATGGGTGTGAAAGACGCGCAAGAACTGATGGCTCTGCAAGCCGGTATGGTTCAGCCGCTGGCTGAAAAGACTGCAGCTTACAGCCGTCACCTGTATGACATCGCCACCGCTGCTGGCGCTGACTTGGGCAAGACGCTTGAAGCACAAACCGCTGACGCACAGAAAAAAGTCATGGGCCTGGTTGACAGCGCCACCAAGAACGCACCTGCTGGTTCCGAGACTGCTGTTGCAGTGATGAAAAGCGCTGTGGCCGCTGCCAATAACGCTTTTGAATCGATGCAAAAAGCAGTCAAGCAGGCTACCGACATGGCTGAGACCAATTTTAAAACAGCAGCCACTACCGCCATGAACGCGAACAAAACGGTTGCAAAAAAGCGCTAATCAAAGACGCCTTTAAGGCTGAATCGAAAAAGCCACCCTAAGGTGGCTTTTTTTATTGTCAATGACCGAAGTCAGGATCAGCGAACGACAGCAATCTGGTCACGCTTGCCGGCCTTGTACGTGTACAGCGTCAGGGCGCCGTTCTTCACGTCACCTTTATCATCAAACGAGATATCGCCAGTCACACCTTTGTACTTGTCGGTCTTCGCCAGCACTGGCAGGTAAACCGCTGGATCAGAAGAGCCCGCTTTCACCATGGCTGCCACCATGATATTCAGCGCGTCATATACGTACGGCTCATAAACTGTGACGTCAATGCCAAAACGCTTTTTGTAATCCGCATAGAACTTGTCCATGCCGGCTTTTTGGGTCCCTTCAACGCCGCCTGCTTCAGCGCAAACAACCTGGCCATCAGCCATACCGTCACCAGCCAGTTTGACCAGCTCGCTGGAGCAAATGCCGTCACCGCCCATGAACTTGGCTTTGATGCCCAGGTTTTTCATCTGGCGCATCATTGGGCCGGCAACAGCGTCCATGCCGCCAAAGAAGATCACGTCGGGCTTTTTACCTTTCAGGGTGGTCAAAATTGGCATGAAATCGGTGGCCTTGTCGGTCGTGAATTCGGTACCGACGATTTTGCCGCCTGCGGCTTTAACAGCCTTGGCAAACTCTTCTGCCACGCCCTGGCCGTAGGCAGTGCGATCATCAATCACAGCAATTGACTTGCCCTTGAGGTTCGTGACTGCGTAACGACCCAATGTGCCGCCCAAATGGACGTCGTCAGCTACCACGCGGAAAGTAGTTTTGTAGCCAGCACGGGTGTATGCCGGGTTGGTAGCAGATGGTGAAATTTGCGGAATGCCAGCGGCACTGTAAATTTTGGAAGCAGGAATGGATGTACCAGAGTTCAGGTGACCGATTACGCCCGATACCTTCATGTCAACCAGTTTTTGAGCGACAGCGGTGCCCTGTTTTGGATCAGCGGCGTCATCTTCAGCTGCTAGCTCAAGCTTTACTTTCTTGCCACCGATCATCACGCCTTTTGCGTTCAGATCTTCGATTGCCATTTTGGCGCCGTTCTCGTTGCCCTTGCCCAGGTGCGCAATGCTGCCGGAGATAGGGCCGACGTGGCCGATTTTTACCACCATATCTTGCGCTGATGCTGCACCCACGAAAGCCAGTGCTGCGGCGATGACGGTCAATTTGGATTTAGTTTGCATAAAAGACTCCAGTTAAAAGGGTTATCGGTTTAAAAACATTTTTTGTCCTCTCCGAATTTAACGCTATTTTTGCGCCCACACCATAGGAGCCGCCCTAGGTCGGCTCAAAACGTTCAAGAAAGAAGGATCGGTCTAAAAGGACTGGCTGGGCAATTCCTGAGCCACAGCCTGTATCACGGATTCGCGGACAACAAGTTCAATTTCCTCACGCAGTCGGGGGGCCAGAGCCTGGGTGTGACTCAAAATAACTTGCGCCACTGCCTCGCGAAGCCGAGGCTCCATCACCAAATCAACACGTTGCATGACGCGGTGCACTATTTGATCCTCCAGTTGGCCGTTGCTTGGCTCTTTTTGATCACCTTGCACGTAACTGGTGAGCTGAACCACATCCGTTAACGTCGGCACGAACCGCGGCGGAACCAAATTGTTGCTCATGACGCCTCCGGGCCGCTCGCCAGTTCGTGTTTTTTAAGCTCGTAGCCTCGGTCTTTGTAATACTTCCATCGCGCCCTGGCGGCCAAAATATCGCTGTTCGTGTCAGAGGCGAGCTCGATAAAACGTTCAAAACGCTCAAAATGGGTTGGCGGTTGCTGCCCCAAATTGATCAGCACTGCGCTTGGCGGGCAGCCATGCAGCTGTTCCGCGAGATGGATGGGCGTGCTTGCCAAAGTGGGTGCCAACGCAGGGACCGGGCCACTGCTGTAGTAATGCGGCAAAAAGTCTTGGCTAGAGAACGTCCACAACAACTCGTCGAGCTGTGTTAGCAGCTCTGGCTCCGCTGTGACAACCGCATTAGTACCGCTGCGCTGCGCCTTTCGCAGCAGACGGCAGCAGTAGTGCAGCTTGTCTGGCATGTTGACGTGGAACTCAATGTCGGTCATGCGGCGCGGACTCGCTTTTTCGCTGGGGCTAATTTGGAGTCGTCGGTTTGACCCAATAAATACTCCACTAACAACGCCACGGGGCGCCCCGTCGAACCCTTGGCTGCGCCGCTTTTCCACGCCGTACCCGCGATGTCGAGGTGCGCCCAAGGAAATTTGGTTACAAAGCGCTGCAAAAATTTGGCAGCTGTTACGGCTCCGCCAGCGCGGCCGGCAACATTGGCAACGTCAGCAAAGTTTGTTTTCAGGCCTTCGGCGTAGTCATCATCAAGCGGCAGGCGCCAGCACAAGTCCAGCGACGACTCGCCGGCATCTGTTAGCGCTTTAGCCAGTGCATCATCGGTTGAGAACAGGCCACTGCGCACCGAGCCCAAGGCCACGACACAGGCCCCGGTCAACGTCGCAATGTCGATGACGGCGCGGGGTTTGAAGCGTTCGGCGTAGGTCAGTGCGTCACACAACACCAGGCGGCCCTCTGCGTCGGTGTTCAAAATTTCAATGGTTTGCCCGCTCATGCTGGTCACCACATCGCCCGGCTTAATGGCGCGTCCGTCGGGCATGTTTTCGCACGCGGGAATCAGGCCGATCACGTTCACGGCAGGCTTCAAATCGGCCAGGGTTCGAAAGACGCCCAACACACTGGCTGCGCCGCACATGTCAAATTTCATTTCGTCCATTTCGGCAGCCGGCTTGATCGAAACACCGCCTGTGTCGAAGGTGATGCCTTTGCCGACAAGAACAATTGGCGCCTGGGCCTTGCCCCCACCGTTGTAGTGCATCACTACAAAACGCAAAGGTTCCGCCGAGCCTTGTGCAACCGCCATAAACGACCCCATACCGAGTTTGGCAACCTCTTTGGGTCCCAAAACGTCAACTTTGACGCCCGGCAATTTGGCCAGTGCTTTGGCTGCCCCGGCCAACAGGATAGGCGTGGCGTGATTGGCGGGCCGGTTGCCCCACTCTTTTGCTAACGTGATGCCCCTGACCAGGGCAACACCTTTGTCAAAGCCGGCTCTGGCCTTAGCCGCGTCTGGTACCGCCAGCAGGAGATCCGACAGCTTGGAAGGCACCGGTTTGGACTTGGTGACAGCGTAATTGTAAGCAGCGTCACCGCACGCAACTAGCGCCGCGCACACTTGGCTGTTTCTGACATCGTCGGCCTGACTGGTCAAGCCAGACAAGCTAAGCACAGCCCTCTTCACATTACTGGTTTTTAGTGAATTGATTGCAGCCAGCACGCCAGTGCGCACACTTTTTGCGCTGCCATCGCCACAGCCGACAAGCACCAACCGCGTCGCGGAAAAGTCCGGCGAGCGGTAACTGACCAGCAGTTTTCCGGCTTTTGTTTCAAAGTCTCCCGCCTGAATGGCCGACACGGCCAATTTTGACAAGGCATCGTCTGCGGCGACAAAGCTATCAGGAATCAACACTATCACCGCATCGCATTTTTCAATAGAAATCCGTTCACGGGTCAATGTCTTGAGTTCAAAGTTCATAATTAAGGCCAGTTCCTGCTTAAAACGATAAAAACCAAATTTTCCTGATGGCTGCCGTCTGATGTTATTCCAATCCTCCATTCGCCGGGAACTGGCTCGAAGCTTTGGTGCGACTTTCGTGGTGCTGATGACCATCGTTTTGACAATTGTGTTGATTCGCACGCTCGGCCAGGCTTCGCGAGGGGTTGTCAGTCCGCAGGATGTCATTTTGTTCATGGCTTACGCTGCTTTAGGCCGACTGCCCACGATTTTGACGCTTTCGCTCTTCATTGCCATGGTCAGCACCCTGACCCGCATGTACCGGGACAGTGAAATGGTGGTCTGGTTTACCAGCGGACGCAGCTTGGCCAGTTTTTTAGGGCCGATGTTTCACTTCGCCTGGCCAGTCCTGCTGATTGTTTTTTTAACGGCACTGTTCGTTTGGCCATGGACCAATCAGCAAACCAAATCAATGCAGGAAACTTTTGGCAACCGCAGCGACGTGGACCGCATTGCGCCTGGGCAGTTTCAGGAATCATCAAACGGCAATCGGGTTTTTTTCATCGACCGCGATGCCAAGACTGATCAGAAGTCGAGCAATAACGTTTTTATTTCAGCCAACGAAAAAGGTAAAAATTCGGTCACGACGGCACGCTCTGGACGCGTTGAAGTGACCGCAGACAAGCAGGTTTTAATTTTGACTAACGGACAGCGGCTGGAGAATGAAAATGGCAAAACGACTCTGAAGGTTAGTGATTTTGAGGAGTACGGAAGCAACACTGGAGGCAGTCTGCCAAATAATTCGGAAGGCGGCGATGCAAAACTGTTGGCGGTCCCTGTGTTGCTGAAGTCGCCAACCCCTACCAATCTGAGCGAGTTGGCATGGCGTTTGGGGTTAGCTTTGGCAGCAGTTAACTTTGTCGTACTGGCTGTGGCGCTCGCGTCTGTCAATCCACGCGGCGGGCGCAGCGGCAACCTGGTTTTCGTCGTGTTGACTTTTCTGGTCTACAACAACTTGGTAAACCTTGGGCAGAGCTGGATTTACAGCGGCGTCATCAGTTTTGGCGGGTTTTTGCTGCTGCTTCACGGCGGAGTTTTGGCACTCGGACTGCTGTGGCTGGGCAAGCGCAACAACAACTGGACGTTGGGTTCGGTGATGCGCCGTAAAGCCCAAAGCACGGCCAAAAGCATGACCCAAGGGAGCCGTCCGTGAAAACCGTCCGCCGCCTGATTTACGGTGAGGTTCTGGCCTCCATTGCGTTGGTAGCGGCAGGGTTTTTGGCGCTTTTTTTCTTTTTTGATCTGGTGGATGAACTTCAGTACCTTGGCAAAACCAACGGCTTGCCGGGTGCGTTGCCAACTGCCAGCGACATCTATCAAGTCCGCCACGCGTTGGTGTACGTTGCACTTCTGGTTCCCAATCATTTGTATGAGTTACTGCCAATTTCAGTGCTGATCGGCACTATTTTTGTAATGGCAAGGCTGGCCAAAAGCTCTGAGTACACCATTTTGCGCACCAGCGGGTTGGACCCATGGCGCGCTTTGAAACTTTTGCTAAGTTTGGGAGCCGTTTTTGTCGTGGTCAGTTTTATGGTCGGCGACTACTTGGCGCCGTTGAGCGAGAGAACGGCCCAACTGTTGAAAGCGCGATACCGAGGCACGATTACGGTGGGTCAGACTGGCGCCTGGCTCAAGGAAAAACAGGCCTACAACAGCTACGTGGCCAACGTAAAAACGCTCTCATCAAACAATCAGATGCAGGGCGTTCAGATTTTTGAGTTTGACAACAAAGGGCTGGTGGTTTCCAAAATGCAGGCCGCCAGCGCTGTTTTTTCAGAAGACGATTCATGGCTGCTAAAAGACGTTTCACGTATCGAATTCAGCCTTCCCGCAAATAGCGCAACAGCGGCAGAGTCGCCTGTGCAAACAGCGGGCATCAACACAAGCGCGCTGGACAAGTTCAGGTGGCCAACAGAAATATCGCAGGAAATGGTGTCGGTGGCCCTGCTCAAACCTGAACGGATGGGAACCATCGATTTGTTCAACTACATTCGGCACCTCGATGCCAACGGTCAGACCGCGCAGCGCTATGAAATTGAATTCTGGAAAAAAGTGTTTTATCCGCTGAGCTGTCTGGTCATGGTCATTCTCGCGCTGCCTTTTGCTTACCTGCATTTCCGCTCGGGCGGCATTACAGCGTATGTTTTTACGGGCGTCATGGTTGGCATCAGTTTCTTTTTGCTAAACAACGTGTTTGGTTACATTGGCAATTTGCAGAACTGGCAACCCTGGTTTGCGGCTGCAGCCCCCGGAATAATTTACATGACGATCTCACTGGGCGCTTTTGGCTGGCTGGTGTTGAGGCGTTGACCGATTTTCCTCTTTCAAATACACAATGACTACTGGCATTATTCTTTTCGCCCACGGTTCGCGGGACCCACAATGGCGTTTACCTATCGAGGCGGTCGCACAGCAAATCTCCGAACGTTCACCACACGCGTTGGTGCGCTGCGCCTATCTTGAGCTTTGCCTGCCAAGTCTGCCGGACGCTGCTATCGAATTAATAGCTGCTGGCGCCCGTCGAATAAAGGTTTTCCCGCTTTTTTTAGGCGTAGGCAAGCATGCCAGAGAAGATTTGCCAGTTCTGATTCAAGAAATGCGGACGGCGCATCCAACACTGACTGTTGAACTACTCCCCACCGCGGGGGAAAACCCTGCCTTGATAGCGTTGATGGCTGACCTTGCGCTGGCCTGAGTGAGCGTTGCTGATAAGCTGATTTAGCAACCCACAGGCATAATAAAAGCGAAAATTAGATCGCATTCGACATGAATCTTCACCAATTCCGATTTGTTCAAGAAGCCGTCAGGCGCAACTTAAACCTGACTGAAACGGCCCGGGCGCTGCACACGTCGCAGCCCGGCATTTCAAAAGCCATCATTGAACTGGAAGAGGAGCTTGGTGTTGAAATTTTTGCCCGTCATGGCAAGCGTTTGAAGCGGGTGACGGAGCCCGGCGAGCATGTTCTCAAAAGCGTCGATCTCATCATGCGGGAAGTCGGTAACCTGCGGCGAATTGGCGAGCAGTATTCCAAGCAGGACAGTGGCACGCTGTCGATTGCAACAACCCACACCCAGGCCCGGTATGTCCTGCCGCAACCCGTCGCCAAGCTGCGTGAAGCGTTTCCAAAGGTCAACGTCAGCTTGCATCAGGGCTCGCCCGACCAGGTCGCCCAGATGCTGATGGACGAGGTCGCAGAAATCGGAATTGCGACCGAGTCGCTGGCCCAGTACGCCGACCTGATCACATTGCCCTGCTATGAGTGGCAACACATGCTGGTGCTGCCCATCACGCATCCGCTGGCGACAAAGGCCGACATTACCCTTGAGGATCTGGCGCTTGAGCCGCTGATCACCTATCACCCATCGTTTACGGGCCGCACCAAAATCGACGCAGCGTTTGCTGCCAAACGATTGCAACCTCGTGTGGCGCTGGAGGCCATTGACTCGGATGTGATCAAGACCTATGTGCGCTTGGGTCTGGGCGTCGGCATTGTGGCTGAAATGGCGATTAAAAATGACGGCACCAACAGCGACCTGGTCGCCATTCCCGCGGGGCACCTGTTTGGCGTAAACGTTGCACGCGTGGCTTTCAAACGCAGCGCGTACCTGCGCAATTTTGTTTACACCTTTGCTGAGCTGCTGAGCATTGACCTGACGCGCAGTGCGGTTGAAAAAGCCATGTCAGGCCATGGCAGCGATTTTTAATTTTCGAGGGAAGCCATCCGATGAACACTGTCAGCGAAAGAACCCCACAACTTCAGACCAAGCTGCCCGCTGTAGGCACCACCATCTTCAGCGTGATGTCGAGCCTGGCGGCGGAAAACAATGCTGTCAATCTCGGTCAGGGTTTCCCGGACTTTGAATGCGACCCGACCCTTGTTGGCGCGGTGACTGACGCCATGACGCGCGGTTTAAACCAGTACCCGCCCATGCCGGGTGTGCCGGTGCTGAGGCAAGCCGTTGCCGCCAAGTTGCTCAAGCTGCATGGCCGCAGCTACAACGCCAACACCGAGATCACTGTCACTGCGGGTGCTACCCAGGCCATCATCACCGCCATACTGGCAGTGGTGCATCCGGGCGATGAAGTCATCGTGCTTGAGCCTTGTTACGACAGTTATGTGCCCAACATCGAGCTGGCTGGCGGCGTGGTTGTGCGCGTGCCATTGGTGCCGGGTACTTTTCGGCCTGACTTTGACAAAATCAGCGCGGCGATGACGTCTAAAACCCGCGCCATCCTTGTCAACTCACCGCACAACCCTAGCGCAACCGTCTGGACTCAGGCAGACATGCTCAAGCTGCAGGACTTGCTGGCGCCGACCGATGTGCTGCTGATCAGTGACGAGGTCTACGAGCACATGGTCTTTGATGCGGACAAGGGCCGGATTCACCAGAGTGCGGCCCGCTTTGCAGGGCTGGCAGCACGCGCTTTTATTGTCAGCAGCTTCGGCAAAACCTATCACGTCACGGGCTGGAAAGTTGGCTATGTTGCAGCGCCCGCAGCTTTGATGGCAGAGTTTCGCAAGGTGCACCAGTTCAACGTTTTTACTGTCAACACCCCCGTTCAGTACGGTCTGGCAAGCTATATGGCTAACGAGCAGGCCTATCTCGGCCTGCCAGCTTTTTACCAGCGCAAACGCGACCTGTTTCGTGCTGGCCTGGCCAACACCCGCTTCAAGATGCTGCCCAGCGAGGGCAGCTACTTTCAGTGCGTTGACATTTCAGATGTCAGCGATTTGAACGAAGCCGATTTTTGCAAATGGCTCACAACTGACATGGGGGTGGCTGCGATTCCTCTGTCCGCTTTTTACGGCAGCGGTTTTGACCAGCGGGTGGTGCGCTTTTGCTTTGCCAAAAAAGACGACACCCTTCACGCAGCGCTCGCGCGGCTTGCCGGTCTGTGATCAAGACTTGCGATCCTGCATTGGACGTCAGTTCCCCCACACTCAAGCACCTTGGCATTCGACCCCTGCTCCTCGGGCTGGGGCTGGTATTTGCCTGGGTCGCATGGACAACTTTTTGGGATGCTGGCCTTTACGGCGAAAACGTTGAGCAGCTGGTTTGGGTTCATAGACTGTGGTGGGGTTACTACAAACACCCGCCCATGCCGACATGGTTGCTGGGTGGGGCCATTCAACTGGTCGGGCCACACAGCTGGCTGAGCAACACGCTCGCAGCGATTTGTTTTGCCATCACGGGCTGGCTGACGTGGCTAATTGCGCGTGAACTGTTCAGTGAAAAAATCGCCGACGCAGCGATTGTTTTATGGACCTTCCAGCAGTGCTTCAGCGTGTCAGCACAGATATACAACCACAACACCGTTTTGGTGATGATCATGGCAGCTGCGGTGTATACGGCACTGCGCGCCGTGGCGTCGAAAAAAGAGGCGGGCTGGTGGCTGGCCTGCGGCGTGTTGGCAGGGTGCGCCATGCTGTCGAAGTACCAGGCAGCTTTGCCCCTGTTTGCGCTGTTGGTCACGCTGTGCATCAACAACCGGCAGCCGCTTCGCTCCCTGCTGGCTGGGCTCACGGTTGCATGCGCCGGGTTTGCAGTCGTTTTCAGTCCACATTTGTACTGGGCTGTCGCCAATAACTTTCCGACGTTGCGTTACGCATCTGCCGCTATGGAGACGGGCGGCATGGCCAACCGTCTGGCTTGGGTAGCGACTTTTTTTGTCAACCAGCTTCGCATGGTGCTGCCGCTGCTGCTGACGGTTGGCTTGAGCGTTTTAATCTGCAAGATACGCCCTCCTTCAGCAGCTGCGAAAGTCTCAGGTTGCGAAGATTCACGACCCGGAAAGCAGGCCAGCGTCTGGATGTGGGGTCTAGTTGGCGCGCCAGTGCTGGTACTCGTTGCAATCTCGCTGGTCAGCGGCAGCCAATTGCGCAACCATTGGGGCGTGCAGCTTTTTCAATTCTTGCCGCTGTGGCTGGCCTGGCATTTCCGGCGCAGCGCAGCATTCAACCTCACACGCCTGATGCCAGTTGCCCTCGCCATTCACGCGGTTGGGTTTGCCTACTATGCCAGCAAGCAAAGCGACCCAAACACGGTTCAAGCGGAGCGCCGCGCGGATTCCGCCTACCCTGCGCGTGACATGGCCAGCGCTGCGCTAGCACACTGGCGATTGCAAACTGCTTGCCCCCTGACAATCATTGGTGGCGACTTTGAAGCTGGACTTGCATCGGCTTTCATTCAAGACTTTCCGCAGGTTTACAGCGGACCAGTAGCCACACCATGGGTCAAACCTGAGCAGATTCAGCAGAGCGGCATCCTGTACATCGCTGAAATGAACATCGCGTTGCCACCAGACGCGATTGCAGTCAAAAAATGGTTTTTAAACCCAGCCAAAAGCGACACGGGAAAATACGTTCAGTTCGCCCTGAAGTTGCCCGCAAACGCCTGCAATTGAGTTGTGCAGATGGTTTGCAACTCCGCGTGAGTAGACTTTTGCCGACAGGAACGACCATTTTTTTCTGACGCGTAATCACGTCGACCGAAAGCATCATCGAGCAAACTTAAAGGAATCGCTCATGTCTCTTTCCCTCATCTTGTTGATCGTCTTGATTTTGATTTTGGTAGGTGCGTTGCCGTCGTGGGGCCACAGCCGCAGCTGGGGTTATGGCCCAAGCGGCGGCATTGGTTTGGTTGTTGTTATTTTGATCGTCTTACTGCTGATGGGACGAATCTGAAGAAAACGTGGCATCAACTATTCAGTTGTTGCCAAACCTTCTCAAGCCGCTTCAAGCTGACGGGCTGCGGTGTGCGCAGCTCCTGCGCAAAAAAGCTGACGCGCAGCTCCTCCAGTAGCCATCGGAACTCCTGCATGCGAGCATCTGTTGCGCCCTTGCGCTCTGCCACCAGACGCCAGTAGCGCTGCTCTTGTGGTTTGAGTTCGGCCAGGCGCGCGGCATCCCTTGCCGGGTCAACACGCCACTTTTCAAAACGCGCGGTGATGGCTTTCAAATAGCGAGGAAAGTGCTGCAACTGTGCGTAGGGCGTGGCGGTCAAAAACTTTTTAGGCACCAGCCTTTGCAATTGCTGGGCTGCATCGCTGGCCGCTTCCGCCGCATTTTTGCTTTCCTTGATCTTGCGCTGGGCAACAGTGAATTCCAGCAAGATACCGGCAGCCAGGCGGGCGATTTCAGTGGCGATCAACGTCAAGCGCCCTCGCCCTTCGCCTAACCGCTTTTTAAAATCGGCCTCATTGGTCGGCAGCGGGTCGAGTAAAAAACACCGGCTAAATGCGACGTCCAGGATTTGCTCACGCAGCTCTTCCAGCGTGCCGCCGCCTGAATTGTCAGCCGCGCGGCCAACCAGCATATAGGCCGTGGCCATTTTTTGCAGGTCAGGCAGGTTTTTTTCCAGGTACTTGACGGCGTCTTTGATTTGCAAAGCGAAGAGGCGTCTCAATCCTGCCCGATGCCTGGTTGCCGCCAGTTCAGGTTCGTCGAACACCTCAATGGTCACTGCATCGCCCAGGTCAATCAGCGCTGGAAAGCCAATCAGCGTTTGCGCGCCTTTGGTGATTTCCATCAGCTCCGGCAGCTCGCCAAAAGTCCAGCCAGTGTAGCGCTGTGGCGTTTTAACTGCTACGTATTCAGGAGCTGCTCGCGCCCGTGTTTGTTGGGCTACAGCCTTATTTGTTACTGAATTTGATAGATTTTCAGCAATAGACGGCTGGCTAATGAGGTTTTTTAGACCTGCGAGCGCCTGGAACGCCCCCCGTGCCTGCACGCCCAAGTCACCCTTCAACCCAGCCAGACTGCGGCCTGTGCCAAGTTGCCTGCCGTGCTCATCGACCACCCGAAAGTTCATGAATAAATGCGGCGCTAGCATGTCCAGTTTCAAGTCGCCGCGTTTGACGTCAACGGCAGTTGCATCGCGCACCAGCTTCAAGACTGCATCGGTCAAAGAACCCGTGCCAAATACTTCAGGCTGACTGAGCTGCTCCGTCATGCGGGCAGCCGTTTCGGGCAGCGGCACCAAGCGTGAACGCGGTCGCTGGTGCAGGGTTTTGATCAATGCCTGCACCTTGTCTTTGAGCATGCCGGGCACCAGCCATTCGCAGCGCTCCTCGTTGACCTGATTCAGCGCAAACAGCGGCACGTCGACCGTCACGCCGTCTTTGGCGTCGCCCGGTTCATGCAGATACGTCGCTGTGCAGTCGACCCCACCCAAGCGCAAAATCTTCGGGAAGGCTTGCGTAGTGATGCCAGCGGCCTCGTGGCGCATCAACTCGTCTTGGGTCAGCAGCAGAAGTTTGGGTTGCTTTTTAACCTCTTCTTTGTACCAGGCCTCGCAGCTGGCGCCGCTGCACACATGCGGCGGCAACTGCTGGTCATAAAAGGCGTAAATCAGCTCTTCGTCGACCAGCACGTCTTGCCTGCGGGCTTTGTGCTCAAGGTCTTGTATTTTGGCAATGAGTTTTTGATTGGCTTTTAAAAAACCGAGCGGTGTGTCCCAGTTGCCTGCGACCAAAGCCTCACGAATGAAAACCTCACGTGCAGCGATTGGGTCGACCCTGCCGAAGTTCACCCGTCTGCCGCTGTACACCGTCAAGCCGTAAAGCGTGGCACGCTCCAGCGCGGTAACTTGAGCGGCTTTTTTCTCCCAATGCGGGTCCAGCAACTGCTTTTTTAAAAGATGCCCGGCGACTTGCTCGATCCACTGCGGTTCAATGTTGGCAATGCCGCGACCAAACAGGCGCGTGGTTTCTACCAGCTCGGCGGCCACGATCCAGCGACCGGGTTTTTTGCTCAGCTTGGCACCTGGGTGGCGGTAAAACTTGATACCGCGCGCGCCCAGATACCAGTCTTCTTCATCACTTTTTTGGCCCAGATTGCCCAGCAGACCGCAGAGCATGGACTGGTGCAGTTGCTCGTAGCTGGCGGGCTTTTTGTTCAGTTCCCAGCCTTGCTCGCCAATGGTGCCCATCAACTGAGAATGGATGTCGCGCCACTCGCGCACCCGGCGCATGTTGATGAAATTTTCTCTCAACAGATTTTCGTGCTGGCGATTTGTCAGCTTATGGGTCGAATTTCCCACAGCATCGTGCCCACCACGTGAATCCCCCAGCCACTTCCACAGCTTGAGATACCCTGCAAACTCACTTTTCTCATCATCAAACTTGGCATGCGCCTGGTCGGCCTGGGTTTGCTTGTCCATCGGCCGGTCACGAACGTCTTGCACGCTCAGCGCGCTGGCAATGACCAGCACTTCGCCAAGCGCACTCCTGCTTTTGGCCTCCAGAATCATGCGGCCGACGCGCGGGTCAAGTGGCAGCTTAGCCAGCGTGTGCCCCACCGCCGTCAGTTCGTTGTCGTCATCAACTGCGCCCAACTCGGCCAGCAGCTGATAGCCGTCCGTCATGGCGCGGCGCTGAGGCGCTTCAATAAACGCAAAGTCTTCAATCGCGCCCAATCTCAAGGCCTTCATGCGCAAGATCACAGCAGCCAAAGAGCTGCGCAAAATCTCAGGATCGGTAAACCGCTGACGACCCGCAAAGTCTTGTGCGTCATACAGTCGTATGCAAATGCCGTCTGCCACCCGCCCGCAGCGCCCTGCCCGCTGGTTAGCCGCCGCCTGGCTGATGGGTTCGACCATCAGCTGCTCAACCTTGCTTCTAAAACTGTAGCGCTTGACGCGCGCTGTACCTGCGTCAACCACATACCGGATGCCTGGAACCGTCAACGACGTTTCAGCGACGTTGGTGGCCAGCACGATGCGGCGGTTGCTGTGGCTTGCAAAAATCTGGTCTTGCTCGGCCGGGCTGAGACGTGCAAACAGCGGCAAAACATCGGCGCTACGCATCAACGGTTTGTTAGCAATGTGTTTGCGCAAGTGGTCAGCCGCTTCACGGATTTCACGCTCACCAGGCAAGAAAACCAGAATATCGCCAGCGCTGTATGGGCTCAGCCACAGCTCGTCTACCGCGTCGGCAATCGCATCGTTCAGGTCATAGTCGCGCGACTCTTCAAAAGGTCTGTATCTTTGTTCAACCGGAAACATGCGTCCCGACACCATGATGACCGGTGCTAAAACTTTATGCCCCCACGCTTCGCGCTGCGCGTCGTCGCTGCCCCCCGAGGGGGCGTCGCTTACCTTGGGGCGGCCCTGCGGCGGCGCGCTTGAAGTGGTCGCAAAATACTCCGCAAACCTGTTCGCATCAATCGTCGCCGACGTGATGATGACTTTTAAATCGGGCCGACGTGGCAGCAACTGGCGCAAATAGCCGAGCAAAAAGTCAATGTTCAGGCTGCGCTCATGCGCCTCGTCAATGATGATGGTGTCGTAGGCATTCAGCAATGGGTCGGTTTGCGTTTCGGCCAGCAAAATGCCGTCGGTCATCAGCTTGACCGACGCATCCCGGCTCAAGCGGTCTTGAAAGCGAACCTTGAAACCGACCACATCGCCCAGCGGCGTTTTCAGCTCTTCGGCAATGCGTTTGGCCACGCTGGACGCGGCGATGCGGCGCGGCTGGGTATGGCCAATCAGCCTGGCGCGCTGGCCAGCCGGGTAGTTCAATCTGCCGCGCCCCATAGCGAGCAAAATTTTGGGCAATTGCGTGGTTTTGCCGGAGCCAGTTTCTCCGCAAACAATCACCACTTGGTGGGCGGCTATGGCGGCGGTGATCTCGTCGCGCTTGCCAGATACGGGAAGCGACTCAGGGAAATCAATCAACAAAGTGGGCGGCTTATCTGGCGGCAAGGGCGTGGTGCTCAAAGCTCCGTATTATCAACAGCTTTGTCCAATTGGCGCTGCACGAATCCCCCTTTTGGCGTTTGCAGCGTACCGTACACTTTCGTTTTTTGTCCGTCCAGAGAACGCCTGCCCATGTCCGCCGTATTTAACTTTACCTTTGTGCCCTGGTTCCGATCGGTTGCGCCCTACATTCACACGCACCGGGGCAAGACCTTTGTCGTCGCTATTGCGGGCGAGGCAATTGCTGCGGGCAAGCTGCAGCACATTGCCCAAGATTTGGCGTTGATTCAAAGCATGGGAGTCAAAATTGTGCTGGTGCACGGCTTTCGGCCGCAGGTCAATGAGCAGCTGGCGGCCAAAGGTCACGCGGCCAAATACTCCCATGGCATGCGCATTACTGACGAAGTCGCTTTGGACTGCGCGCAGGAAGCCGCAGGCCAGCTCCGCTACGAAATTGAAGCCGCATTCAGCCAGGGCCTGCCCAACACGCCGATGGCCGGGGCCACGGTACGGGTGATTTCGGGCAACTTTATCACCGCCCGGCCAGTGGGCATTGTGGATGGTGTGGACTTCAAACATTCGGGCCTGGTGCGCAAAGTTGACACCCTGGGCATCACCCGCACGCTGGACTTTGGCGCGATGGTGTTGCTGTCGCCATTTGGCTTTTCACCGACGGGCGAAGCGTTCAATTTGACAATGGAGGAAGTTGCCACCAGCGTGGCGATTGCCTTGGGCGCTGACAAGCTGATCTTTTTGACAGAAATCCCGGGCATCCGCATGAACCCGGACGCGCCCGCCAGCGACGACAACCCAATTGACACCGAGCTGCCCCTGGCGGCGGCTGAAAAGCTGCTGGCCGCGTTGCCCAACGCCACCCAGCCGACCGACACCGCCTTTTATCTGCAGCACTGCGTGAAAGCCTGTAAATCCGGTGTGGAGCGCAGCCACATGCTGCCGTTTGCAGTCGATGGTGCGTTGCTGCTGGAGATTTACGTGCACGACGGCATTGGCACCATGGTGATTGATGAAAAGTTAGAAAGCCTGCGCGAAGCCAACGCCGACGACGTGGGCGGCATTTTGCAGCTGATTGAGCCGTTTGAAAAAGACGGCACACTGGTCAAACGTGACCGCACCGAAATTGAACGCGACGCCAGCAACTACACCATCATTGAGCACGACGGCGTGATTTTTGCCTGCGCAGCCCTGTACCCCTACCCAGAAGCGAAAACTGCCGAAATGGCAGCACTCACCGTGTCGCCCCAATCCCAAGGCCAGGGCGATGGTGAAAAGGTTTTAAAACGCATTGA
>JANYED010000204.1 GCA_025363315.1 Polaromonas sp. | reverse complement strand
TGCTGGCCAGTTCTTTGGCCCATGTGGCCAATGCAAAGCCGCTAGAACCATAAGAGCCGACAGGAGCTGCGGGCAAATCAGCGAGGTTAAAAAACCGCGGTGCCGCACCGACCCTGACCGACCACATATCATGGCAAAGCTTTTGCAAAGCATCAACTGCCTGCGGCGGCGAAAAGTCGCTGATGGCGGCAACATCGCCTCGGGCCATGGCTTTGGGCAGCGCTTGCCAGCTTTGCGCTATGGCGGCGGCCTGGCCGCTTTGTACCCAGGCCAAAGCGTCGGCAGGGCGACCCCCGGCGGCTGTCAAGAGGGTTTTCAGGTCCGCCGTTAACAGCGGTTTGACTTGTTTTTTGTCAATGTCTCCCGCGTCTTTCTGCCCTTGAAGGCTGGCCGCCGCTAACCACGCCAGCGCCTCATCAAAGCCGGGCCGGACCATGGTGTGGCCCAGGCAGCGGCTACGGATGGTGGGCAGCAGCTGGTACGCGGCTTCGGTCGCCAAAATAAACTTGACCGCGCCAGGCGGCTCTTCCAGCGTTTTAAGCAGTGTATTGGCGGTGATGCCGTTCATGCGTTCAGCGGGGAAAACCAGCACCACCTTGGTCGTGCCGCGCGAGCGGGTGAACTGGGTAAACGACACGACTTCCCGCGCAGCATCCACCTTGATCTCCTTGCTGGGTTTGCGCTTCTTGTCGTCGAGCTCTTTTTGCGTTTTCTCGTCGAGTGGCCAGCCCAGCTCAAGCGACAGCGTCTCGGGCATCAGCATGGCCAGGTCGGCATGGGTGTGCACATCTACCGCGTGGCAGCTGGCGCAAACGCCGCACGCGCCTTGCGGGGTGGGCGCGTCGCACAGCCAAGCGCGTGCCAGGCCCAATGCCAGGTCAAACTGCCCCAGCCCCGACGGGCCAGCCAGCAGCCAGGCGTGGCCGCGCTGGGTCAGCAGGCTTTGTAGTTGGGTTTGCAGCCAGGGGGCCAAGGCAACGGTCATAGCCAGCCTTTGCCGCTGACCACGCTGAGCACATCCAGCCAGACAACTTCACGGCTTTGCGCCGCATTGATCCGTGCAAACCGGCCTGGTTCGGCGTGCTGCCGGTCGGCATAGCCTTTAGCCACGCGGCTGAAAAATTCCACCGGCTGGGCCTCAAACTTGTCGGGCACGCGGGCTCCCGCAAGACGCTTGGCGGCCTCAATTGGGTTCAAATCAAACCACACCGTCAGGTCGGGCTGCATCAGGTTTTCACCGTCGGTGCCCTGAACCCAGGCCTCAAGCGTCTTCAAAACGTTGACATCAAAGCCACGTCCGCCGCCCTGGTAGGCAAAGGTGGCGTCGGTGAAGCGGTCGCAAAGCACCACATCGCCGCGCGTCAGGGCGGGCAGGATGACGGTGGTGAGATGGTCGCGGCGGGCAGCGAATATCAACAGTGATTCGGTCAGTGAATCCATCACGTCATTGAGCACCATGGCCCGCAGCTTTTCAGCCAGGGCTGTGCCGCCGGGCTCACGGGTCAACGTCACCGTGCGGCCAACGGCTTTAAAGGCATCCGCCAGGCCGCTGATGTGGGTGGACTTGCCTGCGCCGTCGATACCTTCAAAGCTGATGAATAAACCGAGCGGCCGCAGCGCTGGGTCGCCCCCAACAAGGCGAGCCCCCTTGGGGGGCAGAGAAGTACGCGCAGCGACGAGCGTAGGGGCTACGTTCATTGATTGCGTATGTATCTGTTCACCGCACGATTGTGCTCGTCGAGCGTCGCGCTGAACTGGCTGGTGCCGTCGCCACGCGCCACAAAATACAGCGCTTTGGTAGGTGCGGGCTGCACGGCGGCCAGCAGCGCCGCCTTGCCCGGCATGGCAATCGGCGTGGGCGGCAGGCCTGGGCGGGTGTAGGTGTTGTAGGGCGTGTCCGTTTGCAGGTCGCGCTTTCTGATGTTGCCGTCAAACGTGTCACCCATGCCGTAAATGACCGTTGGGTCGGTTTGCAGCAGCATCCCGGTGCGCAGCCGGTTGGTAAAAACACCCGCTATTTGCGCCCTGTCTGATGGCTTGCCAGTTTCCTTTTCAACAATGCTGGCCAGTGTCAAGGCCTGCTCGGGCGATCTCAAAGGCGTGTTGGGGCTGCGCAAGGCCCAGGCGGCATCCAGACGTTTGTCCATCGCCCTGGCTGCGCGCTTGAGCACTGCCATGTCGCTTGACCCTTTGGCATAAGTGTAGGTGTCAGGAAAAAAACGCCCTTCAGGGTGAATGCCAGTTTTGCCCAGCTTTTCCATGATCATTTCGGGCTGTAGCCCAAAAGAATCGGGCGCGAGCAGCTCTGCTTTTTGTAGCGCTGCACGCACCTGTTTGAAGCTCCAGCCCTCGACCAAAGTGATGCTTTTGAGGGTCTGGTCGCCCCGCACCAGCATGGCCAGCAAGCTACGCGGCGTGGTGCCAGATGTGATTTCATAGCTGCCCGCCTTGATCTGGCGGGCCTGGCCGGAGACGCGAAACCACAGTTGCAGCAGTTGCACGTTAACCTGCGCGCCGCTGGCCACCACCGTTTCAGCCACCTGCGCTGCGCGCGTGCCGGGTTCAATTTCCAGGTCCAGAACCGAGCTACCAGCGGGCAAATTCAGCGCCATGGGGCTGTGCAGCCACCAGGCGCCAGCGGCCAGCAGCCATCCGCCCACCAACACCGCAAAAATCAGCAATCTTATAAAAGCACGAACCACGACCCAGATACCTTTATGTCTTGACGCAACAGCCAACAAACTAGCCAACAAACCAGCCAGCGTTACCCGCCGTCAGCACCAGCCATGATAATTCAGCCCATGACGCCAAACCCACTGACCCAGCCCACCACAACGATGTCAGGCGTGGCAGAACTGAGCGACCTGGGCGTGATTCGCGCTGCAGGCGCTGATGCCGCCGCTTTTTTACAGGGTCAGCTGACGCAAGACGTCGCAGGCCTGGGGTTTGACGAAGCCCGGCTGGCAGCATTTTGCAACGCCAAAGGGCGGATGCAAGCCAGCTTTGTGGTGTTTAAACGCAAAGACGATCAGGGTGCGGACGAGTTTTTACTGGTTTGCAGCGCCGACCTTTTGGCTCAGACGCTCAAGCGGCTGAGCATGTTTGTGATGCGTGCCAAGGTCAAATTGTTGGATGCCAGTGCTGATTTTGTGCTGTGCGGTCTTGTGGGTGATGCGGTAGACGCTATTTATTCAGGAGCTGCTCGCGCCCGTGGGCATTGGGCTAAGCATGATTTTGAGCGTCAAAACATCGTGGTTTTGTACCCCGGCGCTGGTAGCCAGCGCGCTTTGTGGTGCGCTCCTGCGGGCACGCCCCTGCCAGCCGGACAGGCCCTGCCGGTAGAAACCTGGAATTGGTTGGATGTGCAGTCGGGCATCGCCCGGGTCACGCAAGGCATTTTTGAGGCCTTTGTGCCCCAGATGCTGAACTATGAGTCGGTGGGAGGCGTGAGTTTTAAAAAAGGCTGTTACCCCGGCCAAGAGGTGGTGGCGCGCAGCCAGTTCAGGGGGACCTTAAAACGCCGCGCTTACCTAGCGCGCAGCGCTGCGGTAATGCATGCTGGGCAAGAGGTGTTTCATGCATCCGATGCAGAGCAACCCTGCGGGATGGTGGCCGCCACTGCCGCCAGCCCGACAGGAGGCTTTGACGCGGTGGTGTCAATGCAAACGACAGCCGCTCTGGGCGGCGCCCTGACGGTAGGCGCAGGCACTGGCCCCGAGCTTAGCTTGCTTCCTCTGCCCTACCCTTTGCTGGAAGACATCTAGCCGCGGATGGCAGCAATCAAAGCCGGGTCTGGAACTGCGGTGGGATCTGCTTGCGCAACGCATCGCGGTCTTTTTCTGGCGTTGCATCAAGCGCGTTTTTGAACGCAGCCATTGCTTTTGTGTCGTCTTTTTGGTGGTTGACATAAATCGCCGCCAGTTTCAGGAAGCCGTCCTGCCGGTTTGCGGGCCAGTCCTTGTTTCTCAGTTCAAGCCCTTTGATGGCCATGTCAAAGTCACTTTTACGCATGCCCAGAACATAAGCGGCATTGACCAGGTCAAAGTCATAAATGCCTTCGTCCATGTACTTTTTGGCCAGCACCGCAGCCTCAGCCTCCTTGCCGCTGCGGCTCATGAGAATGACTTTCAGCGAGCGTACGGACGGCGCCCTGGGCTGCAGTTTTTCGCAGCGCGCCAGGTATTCCAGCGCTTTGTCGATGTTGCCGATTTGCGCATAGCCCCTGGCAATGTTGCTCATGATGGCGGTGACGTAAGGCCGGGACACAACCACGGATTCCCAGATCCAGACCGCATTCTTCCAGTCGCCCCACTTGGCCAGCTCGTCGGCCAGCATCGGCGTGATTTTGCGGTAATGGGTGTTGATCGCAATGCCGTCTTTGGCAAGCGTCAGCATCTCGCGTTTTGTTTTGTCCCATTTGGGGTTGTTGACATCGCCAGACGCCGAAATACTGAGCGCCATCTTGACGGCCGAGACGATTTTGCTTTCGGTGGTTGCAGCCTGCTGGCTGATGTAGGCGGTCAGCGCAAGGCAAACCATCATCGAGACGGCCAATATCTGTGAATACGCCGGCCGCCAGTTCAGCCGGGCGGCGGCAGCCGGGCCGCGAATCGCCAGCCGAGCATCAGACGACGCAAGCAAGGCCAGGCACAGGGCAAACATGCAGCCGGTGCTGGCTAGCCGCCACGGGAAGCCAATATTGCTGACAATCAAAAAGGCCAGAATGCTTGCCAGGGCAATGGCCCGCATGGGCGCTTCAGTTAGTCCTTCGGGCGTTTTATTTTTGATCGTTCGCCATGCGCATGCCAGCAAATAGGCAACCAGGAGCAACAGGAAAATCCAGCCCGTCAAACCGTATTCCGCCAACAATTGCAGCACCTCGTTGTGCACGTAGTAGTCGGTCTCCAGCTGAGAGCCCGCCGCCTGGTAAAGCGGTTGCATCGCCTCCCACGCGCCAGCGCCCACGCCTGACAGCGGCCGGGCCTTGATCATGTCGCCCGTGGCTTTCCACATGATCAGGCGGATGCCCAAGCTGCCGTCATTGACCGAGATGGACCCGGTACGCTTGAACGCCATATCAAACGGCGTGGTGACGTCACCGTATGAAGACCGGTCTGCAATCACTTTCGGGTTACCCGACTTGACCAGCCCCATGGTAACAATGGTGGCTATCAAAACGCCGCAGGCAAGAATGCGTTTGCCGCTGTCCCAGCGATGAAACTGAAACTGATTGCGGTACAACACTGCAATCAGCGGCAGAAAGACAAGCAGTGTCCACATGGCGGCCAGCGCACCGCGCGTTCCGGTCATCATCAGCGCAACGATGTTGAAGCCAAACGTAAACGCCAGCAATGCAATACGTGATGACGTCTTGGACTGCGCCAGCAGATACGCCGTGAACGGAAAAGTACACACCACAAATTCAGCAAAAAAGTTGCGGTTGACAAAGGTTGATGCCGGGTTAGGGCCTTGCGGGAAATAAGTAAAGTCAACGTAAAACTGAAGCACTGTCCAGAGCGAGCAGACAACCGCTCCCCAATGAATGCCTTCAATCAAGTACGGGATGCGTTGTCTGGACAACGTGTTGATGCCGAGCCACAAAATAAGGCTGAAAATAAACCAGCGAATGGCTTCCACCCCGCCCAAAAAGGTGTGTGACCACACCATGCTGCCCAGCGCATAAAACATCAGCGCCAGCGGCAGCCACATGATGGCGTGCCAGCGCAATCCGTCGCGGCGGTTTCGTTGTTGCCAAAAAAAGAGCAGGCCGGCGCCTACCGCAGCAAAAGACACCACGATGGACTTCAGCGTGTCCTGCAACATCAACTCGTTCGGCACCCCGATGCTGGGAGCCAAAAACATCATCAGCGCCAAAATGATGACGGTCCAGTCGCCGCGCTCAACTTCAGTGGGTAAGGCAGCGGTTTTGGTGTCAAGCGTCACCGTCCGGATTCGCGCTGCCTGAGCGCGCAAGGCTTGCTGCTGTGGTTCCTGCCCTGTGCCCAAGGCATCGGGGTTGCCCAGGTTGGCACCTATTTTTGGTTGGCCCGTCGTGTTGTTGGGTGTGCGTTTTTTCTTGGCCATTAATAAGAGTGTGATGACAGATCGATTCCCGATTGTCGCTGGTTCGTAGGTGGCAAAAAACCTCAGCTGAGCCGCTTGAACATTTCGACATGTGGGATGCCGGCTTCGTCGAAAGGTTCACCGCGGCTGGCAAAGCCGGCGCGCTGGTAAAAGCCCTCAGCGCTGCGTTGGGCGTGCAGCACGATTTCTGTGTCTGAGCGCTGCACGGCTGCAGCCGTCAGCGCATCAAGCATGTCGCGGCCAAGCCCAGCCCCCCGCATCACCCGCTTGACAGCCATGCGCCCGATTTTTCCGCGGCCCGGCGCGGGTGCCAGCAACCGGCCGGTGGCCAGCACCTGCCCCAAACGGTTGCGGGCCACGGCATGAATCGCACCTGCATCATCGCTGTCGTATTCCATCTCTTGGGGCACGCCCTGCTCGTCTACAAAAACCTCAACGCGAAGAGGTCCTGCGCCCTGACCCAGATCGCTCCAGCTGCCCACCGAAACACTGCACACACTCTCGCCTGCCTCGTAGCCTTTGAGAAGTTCACGCAAAAGGTCTGGCACGGGCTTCGAGGTTTGGGTTCGTGGATCTGCAAAAACATATATCAGACTGCCGCTGACCAGCAACTCATGACCGCGAAAAGTAGCCGCCGCAAACTCGATCGACGAGCTGCCAATCCGCACGCATTTCAAGCCTATGCTGAGCTGGTCGTCAAACCGGGCCGAGCTGGCGTATTCCAGGCTGACTTTCTTGACATACAAGTCGCCGCCCAGCATGTCCATCGCTTCTTCATACGGCAAAGCCAGAGCCCGCCAGTACTCGGCAATGGCGGTGTCAAAATACATTAGGTAATGGGCATTGAAGACAATTTTCTGCATGTCTACTTCTGCCCAGCGAACCCGCAGCGGGTAAAAAAATCGAAAATCATCTCTGGTCATACGTGGCTGCCATTTGGCTGTCGTTGGTCTGCCTTGATGGTACAAGCTACAGCCAGTGTTTAATTTCATGAAAGCAACCGATCCATGGCTTTTATTTACTACGTCACGCACATCCAGTTTGATTTTGGTGCCATCAAATTGCTCAAGCAGGAATGCGACCGGGTCGGCATCATGCGGCCGTTGGTGGTAACCGACGCAGGCGTTAAGGCCGCAGGCATTTTGCAAAAGGCGCTGGATCAGCTTTCAGGCATGTCGGTTGCGGTGTTTGATCAAACCCCGTCCAACCCCACCGAAGCCGCCGTGCTGGCTGCAGCCGCTTTGTATAAGGCAAGCAGCTGCGATGGCTTGATTGCCGTTGGCGGCGGTTCAGCGATTGATTGCGCCAAGGGTGTAGCGATTGCCGCGACGCACGAAGGTCCGCTTACAAGCTATGCGACGATTGAAGGGGGCTCGCTGAAGATTACCGACCGTGCAGCGCCGTTGATTGCCGTACCCACCACCAGTGGCACGGGCAGCGAGGTGGCGCGTGGCGCCATCATCATCGTCAACGACCACCGAAAACTTGGCTTTCACTCTTGGCACATCGTGCCCAAGGCGGCGATTTGTGACCCTGAACTCACGCTTGGTTTGCCCGCGCAACTGACCGCAGCCACCGGCATGGACGCGATAGCACACTGCATGGAAACCTTCATGTCGGCCGCTTTTAACCCACCGGCCGACGGTATTGCGTTGGACGGGCTGGAGCGCGGCTGGGCGCACATTGAGCGTGCTACCCGCGACGGCAGTGACCGCGAGGCGCGCTTTAATTTGATGAGCGCGTCGATGCAGGGCGCGATGGCGTTCCAAAAAGGCCTGGGCTGCGTGCATTCGCTCAGCCACAGCCTGGGTGGTGTTGATCCGCGCTTGCACCACGGCACGCTAAACGCAATGTTTTTACCGGCGGTGGTGACATTCAACGCCAGCGCTGAATCGATGCAAAAAGACAAACGACTGGGACGTATGGCCAGAGCCATGGGCCTGGCCAACGGCAACGATATCGCCAGCGCGCTACGGGATATGAATGCACGACTGAATTTGCCAACCGGCCTGTCGCAGTTGGGGGTTGCCAAAGGAGCTTTCGACAAAATTATTGATGGCGCCATGCGTGACCATTGCCACGCAACTAATCCGCGCGTGGCAACGGTAGACGACTACACCGCCATGCTTGAGCAGTCTTTGTGACGCCAGCGGGTCCATGCCAAGTGTTCGGCAGGTCTTTTTACCGGTTCAGCGGGTTCAACCGCTTCGGTTTGAAGTAATTGCGCACGGGTGTTTCAAAGTAGCGCTCGCTCACAAGAGCCAGCCAAAACGCGGTACCGATGACGAAACAGCCAAACGCGAGCCGGGTCAAAAGCGGCCATTGTGTCGGGTTTGGCAGGCCTAGCCGCGGAAATACAATTTGTACCAGGCCAAAAAAAAGCACCGGATGCAGCAGATAAAGTCCATAGGTTGCGTCGCCAAAATAGCCCGCCAGTTTTTTAAAACCGCCCACGACGGGCAAGCGGGAAGCGGCGTAAACCATAGCAAAGCAGGTTGTGCTCAACACAAACCCGCGCCAGCCAACAATTTCTGCGCCAGCAAGCGCAGGATTGACCAGAACCATCAACACAAAACCCGCCAGCAAGACCGCCCAGCCCAATGGCGCAAACGTAAAAATGCCAAGCAAACCTTTGCGCTTGGCAGCGCCCAAAACACAGCCCCCCATGAAGTAGGCAGCAAAAGCGGGCGCCTGAAAATACAGCTGAGCATTTTGGGTGAGGCTACCGGCCTCGCCCAAGCTCATGGCTATCCAGCCAATTTGAAGCGTTGCACACACGATAAAAAGACTGGCTGCCAGCCAGGCACTTCGAAAACTCCACAACAAAAGCGGAAAGCAAATATAAAAAATCACCTCAATGCCAAGAGACCAGCCGCCAACAAGCGTTGCGTTGATTGACGGGTTGAAAAAGCCGAACAGAAAAGTGGCGTTGAGCAGGTAGGACACCAGCAGGTCACTGGCGCCGTCAGCTTTGAGTAGTTTCCAAGGCAGCGCAACGAGCATCAATGCCACATAAAGTGGTGCAAGCCTGAGGTATCGGATTCGCAAAAAGGCTAAAAATGAAAACCGCCCCGACTCAAACTTGTCCAAGTAGTTGTAGGCCAGGCTAGCCCCAGAAAGAATAAAAAACAGGTAAACCCCGTAACTGCCCAGCGTGTTGATGGCCGCTATCCCCTGCCAGTACATCAGGTGATAACTCGCCACCGCAAAGGCACACAAACCGCGCAGCAGGTCCCACCCTAAAACGCGCTCTGCCGGGATCAGGGGCTTTATCGGGTCTGTGTCAGGCATCGTTGGGCTTGTTAAAAGTGCAGCGCTGATTATGCGGCCAGCCTGAGCCTCTAAAATCAGCTGAATGCAACCCGACTCAACAGGAATTAACAACACCATGGCATCTATCAACTTCATTGGCGGCGAAAAAGGCGGCGTTGGCAAGTCAGTTACCGCGCGGGTCTTGGCGCAGTACTTTATTGACAAAAATGTGGCGTTTACCGGCTTTGATACGGATCGGTCACACTTTTCTTTCAACCGGTTTTACACCGACTACGCTTCACCTATAGTGGTTGACAGCTACGAGGGCATGGACCAAATCGTGGCGGTGTTTGAGGACAATCCGCAGGCTAACGTGATTGTTGATCTGGCTGCACAGACGTCCAGCCCGCTCGCCAAATGGATCAAGGATGCCAGCCTGATTGAGCTGTTCAAGGAAATGGGCGTGACGGTGAATCTATGGCACGTCATGGACGATGGCCGGGACGCGGTTGATCTGCTTGGCAGACTGGTGGACACGTATGGCAATGGGCCCAACTACGTGGTGGTGCAAAACTACGGGCGCGGCAATGACTTTGTGCTGCTGCGTGAGTCATACGCGCTGCAAAAAGCCCAGGCGCATGGTGCTCATGTGATTGAGCTGCCGCGCCTGCACGATGCAAGCATGCGCAAAATTGACCAGCACAACACCAGTTTTTGGAAAGCCATCAACGACCGTGAAAGCGCTGACTCGCTGGGCCTGCTGGAGCGCCAGCGCGTCAAAGCCTGGTTGAAAAACTGCTACGAGGTTTTTGACCGGTTACCGGTTTAGCTTTTTAAGCGGCTCGCAGCGCGTCTTTGAGCTGCTGCCCCAGCTCTGGCTTGCCCTCAAACGGGTCGGTCGGGTTGCGGGTTTGCACAATGTCTTCAAGACGCGTTTGCACCGACTTGATGGCCTTGGGGTGGCTGTAAATGTAAAACTGATTCGCTGCAACCGCATCAAACACCAGTTGCGCAACATCAGCCGCGCTAACCTTGCCTGAGCTGACCGCCTTGGTGCTCATCGCCTGGCCCACCAGCTGGCTTTGTGTTGGCTTGCCGCCGCGCAGATCTGATGGGCGATTGCGGTGGCTTTGGCTGATACCTGTCGCCACAAAAAACGGGCACAGCACCGACGCGCTGATTTGGTCAGTGACCAGCGACAAATCCTGGTACAACGTTTCGCTCAGCGACACCACCGCATGCTTGCTGACGTTGTACACGCCCATGTTGGGCGCATTGAGCAAGCCTGCCATGCTGGCGGTGTTGACGATATGGCCTTGCCAGGCTGGGTCTTTTTTAGCGGCGTCAAGCATCATGGGTGTGAAGACACGTACACCGTGGGCCACGCCCATCACGTTGACACCAAGCACCCATTCCCAGTCCTTGACAGAGTTTTCCCATATAAGCCCGCCTGAGCCAACACCAGCGTTATTGAAGACCAAATGCGGCGCACCAAAGCGCGCCAGCGCCGCAGCGCCCATGGCTTCCATTTCGGCGGCATTGGACACGTCAAGCTTGAACGATAAAACATGCGCGCCCGCCGCTTCCATTTCTTTCGTAGCGGCATCGAGCGCGTCTTGCTGCACATCGACCAGCACCAGGTTCATACCCAGCCTGGCACCTATGCGGGCGCATTCCAGGCCAAAGCCGGAGCCAGCGCCGGTGAGTACAGCAGTTTTGCCTTTGAAATCAGTGATCATGCTTCTACTTTCTTGAGGATGTAGCCGATTCGGGGGAAATGAACGTGTGCCAATCCCGCGCGCTCGTCCGTACGGCGAAGTGTGTAGTGCATGCGGGTGGCGGCGATGAGCTCGCCCTGCGTGGGCTCGATCCCGAAGTTATCGCTGTTGATACTGACGCGGCTGCCCAGTGCAATGCCGTGTTCGTCTTGAAAAACATCATCCTGCAGGGCAGCGGGCGTGGAAGCTTCAGATATTGCTATCGCATCCGTAGCGCTGCATTTGTCAAACGACGCGTGGCCAATCTCTGCCATGCGGTCCATCCACGCCAAAACGGCGGGGGTTGCATTCAAAATACCTGCCATGGCAGGCGTGCGGGTGCGGGTAAACCACAGCGGGTGGTAGGCAGCAAAGTCGGCAATGCTGGCTTGTTCGCCCAACAAAAAAGGCCACTCGTCCAGCATGTCAGACATGCGGCGCAGGTAAGACTTGTAGGCAGCAGTAGCATCAGCGGCCGGCATGCGCGGCATGCCTTGCCGCATGGCTTGGCGGTCTTCTGCAAATACTTTGGCGGCCTCGGGCGGCGCGCCGGCAAACACCTGAGCAATGCCGGGCGGCTGAAAGTTGTAG
>JANYED010000187.1 GCA_025363315.1 Polaromonas sp. | reverse complement strand
CCGGGTCGTAGGCCTTGCAGTTGGGAATGGTGGCGGCTATCAGGTGGCTGGTGCCGTCCTGGTGCTGCAAGCCTTCGCCGCCCAGCGTGGTGCGGCCTGATGTGGCGCCCAGCAAAAAGCCGCGCGCCCGTTGGTCAGCGGCGGCCCAGATCTGGTCGCCCACGCGCTGAAAGCCGAACATCGAGTAGTAAATGTAAAAAGGCAGCATTGCCAGGCCATGCACGCTGTAGCTGGTGGCGGCTGCCGTCCAGCTGGCCAGTGCGCCGGCCTCGCTGATGCCTTCTTCCAGGATTTGCCCGTCCATGGCTTCGCGGTAGCTCAGCACCGAGCCAATGTCTTCAGGCGCATAGCGCTGGCCTACGCTGGAGTAAATGCCGACCTGCTTGAACAGATTGGCCATGCCAAAAGTGCGCGCTTCGTCAGCCACGATGGGTACGATTTTGGGGCCCAGCTCGGCATCTTTCAGCAACCCACCCAGCATGCGCACAAAGGCCATGGTGGTGCTCATTTCCTTGCCGTCGGCCAGCAATGCAAAACTGGCGTAAGCGGGCAGGGCGGGGATGTTGACAAGTGCCGCCGTCGTGTCGCGCTTCGGCAAGTACCCGCCCAGCGCTGCGCGTTTGGCGTGCAGGTACTGCATCTCGGGGCTGGCTGCGTCGGGTTTGTAAAAGTCGATTCGCGTGGCCTGCTCGTCGGTGAGCGGCAGGTTGAAGCGGTTCCTGAAACCAATCAAGTCGGTTTCGTCAAACTTCTTTTGCGAATGGGTGGTCATCTTGCCTTGGCCCGCGCTGCCCATGCCGTAGCCTTTTTTGGTGTGCGCCAAAATCACAGTCGGCTGACCTTTGTGGGCGGCAGCAGCGGCGTACGCCGCGTGAATTTTCACCAGGTCATGGCCGCCGCGTTTGAGGCGGTCAATCTGCTCATCTGTCATGCCTTGTGCCAGGCGCGCCAGCTCGTCGTTCTGGCCAAAGAAGGTGTCGCGGTTAAAGCGGCCGTCTTTGGCGGCAAAGGTTTGCATTTGGCCATCTACCGTGTTGGCAAACGCCTTGGCTAAAGCGCCGGTTGTGTCGCGTGCAAACAGACCGTCCCAGTCGCTGCCCCACACCAGTTTGATGACGTTCCAGCCCGCGCCTGCAAACAGCTTTTCAAGCTCGTCAATGATGCGGCCATTGCCGCGCACCGGGCCGTCGAGCCGCTGCAAGTTGCAGTTGACGACCCAGACCAGGTTGTCCAGGCCCTCGCGGGCAGCCAGCGTCAGGGCGCTCATCGATTCGGGTTCGTCCATCTCACCGTCGCCAAACACGCCCCACACTTTTCTGGTGTTGCAGTCCAGCAAACGCCGATGCGTGAGGTAGCGCATAAAGCGCGCATGGTAGATCGAGCTGATCGGCCCAATGCCCATCGAGCCCGTGGGGAACTGCCAAAAATCGGGCATCAGATACGGATGCGGGTAGCTGCACAGTCCTTGGGCAGTGCCTGCAGTCAACTCTTGCCGATAAAAGCGCAAATCGTCTTCCGTCAAACGGCCTTCCAGATAAGCCCGCGCATACACACCCGGCGCGCTGTGCGGCTGAAAAAACACCAGGTCACCCCGGTGCTGACCATCGTTCAGGCCTTCACGCGCCTTAAAGAAGTGGTTGAATCCGGTCTCAAACAGATCAGCCGCGCTGGCGTAGCTGGCAATGTGCCCACCCAGCTCGCTGGAGCCACCAGTTTCTGCCTGATTAGCCTTGACCACCATCGCCAGCGCATTCCAGCGCATCAACGCGGCCAAGCGCTCTTCAATCGCCAAATCGCCGGGGAACACAGGCTGTTCATCCACATGAATGCTGTTGACGTAGGGCGTACACAAATCGGGTTGCCAGCCAATGCGCTGGGTACGTGCGCTGCGGCTCAAGCTGTCCAGAATTTGCCGCGCTCTTGTCGGCCCCTGGCTAGCGACCAGCGCTTCAAAGGCTTCTAGCCATTCGGCGGTTTCTTGCGGGTCGGGGTCGGTGCTGAGGTGCTGGAGGTCAATATTCATCACAGTACTTTACGTAAATTCAAGCCAAAGGTGCTGCTTAAATCGTTGGTTAAATACGTTTATCAAAGCATAAAATGCCAATTTAGAAATTTATAAAAGCATATGCAGCTTGATAACCTCGATTTAAAGATTCTTGATGAATTGCAGCGCGACGGCTCTTTGTCCAACGTCGAGCTGGCCCGGCGCGTGCATTTAAGCCCGTCGCCCTGCCTGGCGCGTGTCAAAGCGCTGGAGGCCGCCAAAGTGATTGACCGCTATGTAGCCATTGCCAATGCGGCGGCGCTTGGCCTGGGTTTAAGCGTCTTCATCTCCATCAGCTTGCGCAGCCAAAGCAAGGACGCATTGGCTGAGTTTGAACGCCGCATCGTCGAGCATGACGAAGTGATGGAGTGCTATTTGATGACTGGGGACAGCGACTATCTGATTCGTGTGGCGGTGGCCGACATTGGCGCGCTGGAGAAATTTATTTTAAACCAGCTCACGCCGATACCGGGTATTGATAAAATCCGCTCCAGCTTTGCTTTGAAGCAGGTGCGGTACAAAACGGCGCTGCCACTACCTGGAGTTTGAGTCGATCGTCCGCTATGGTAATAGGAGCTGCTCGCACCCGAATCTATTGGGCTAGCGGCCTAAATAACAGGTAAAAGGGTAGCCAAGGCCTACTGCGGCTCAATCTTCGCGTCGCGAATCGCTTTGGCCCACTTGGCGGTCTCGGCCTTGCTGCGTTGGGCCAGTGCATCTGGCGTGCCAGGTTCAACCGCAAAGCCGATGCCTGCAAATTTCTCCTGAATGTCCTTGCTCTGCGCGGCGGCGTTGATGGCCTGGTTGAGCTTGGCGATGATGTCGGGCGGCGTGCCTGCGGGGGCAAACATCGCAAAGTAAGCAATCAGTTCGTAGTCTTTCAAACCCAGCGCTTCATTGACGGTGGGCAGTTCAGGAATGGCGGCCGAGCGCTTGGCGGACGTGACGGCCAGGCCGCGCACCTTGCTGCCTTTGACTTGGGGCAACATCACGCCAAAGTCAGCGGTAAACATCATCACCTGCCCGCCAATCAGGTCGGTCATGGCGGCGGGGCCGCTTTTGTAGGGCACGCTGGTGATGTCCATGCCGGTCATGCCAGCCAGCATTTCAGACGATACCAGCTGCGAGGTGCTGGCACTGGCCACGGTCAGCAGGCCGGCCTTGGTTTTACCCAGAGCGACGAGTTCTTTGAGGGTTTTGACCGGCACGTCGTTGTTGACTGCCACGATCAATGGGAGCGAACCCATGTAGCCCAGTGGCGCAAAGGCCGTGTCCTGGTCATAGGGCAGCTCTTTCATCAGGCTTTTCAGGGCCGCATTGGTGCTGTTGGTGCCAATCAAAATGGTGTAGCCATCAGCCGGCGACTTGGCCACTACATCAGCACCGAGCATGCCGTTCACTCCGGCCCGGTTTTCCACCACGATGGTCTGGCCCAGCGTCTCGCCCATTTTGGAGGCAAAGGCGCGGCCAATCTGGTCGGTGGCGCTGCCTGCGGCAAACGGCACGATGGCTTTGATGGGTTTGTTGGGGTAATTGGCTGCGGTCTGGCCGAAAGCAGCGCAATGCAGGGCGGCAGCGGCCACCAGAATGAGTGATTTAATTTTCAATTCGCGTCTCCAGTTAAATGCTTTGTCTCGATTTCAACATCGATCGGCATACTGAGGATAGCCGAGCCCAAACACTTGCCATGCGCGTCCAGGCTCAGCGAGCGGGTCACGCCGCCACCCAGCGCATCGTGAAGCACGAAGTTTAAAGCCCCCAGCTGAGGCAGCACATAGCGCTCGACATCGCCTTTCACGATACCCGCGTAATGCTGCTTTACGCGCTCGGCTGTCACGGCGCGTTCAATAGCGGCAAAGTGCTTGATGTCGTACGCAATCACTGACAGTGTGAAGCGGTTGCCTTTGTCGCCAGCACGCGCGTAGGCGAAGTCTCTGAGCACGGTGTGTGTGGGCATTCAAAGCTCCAGAAAAGTGACGGATGTTTGCGCCCACTCACGCGGAATCAGCGCTGATGCTGCGGCAATTACCTCGCGCACCGATGTGGTGGCGCCGCCCCCGCTGGCCGGGCCGTTGAGGTACAGCGCCTCGACTTCATGGGCGACGTGCTCGGCATCAAGCCGGGTGGCCACGCGCATGGCGGCGCGGGCGCGGACTTCGTAGGGTGAGTGGCCTTCGGCCAGCTGCCGCCCGTGTATCGCATCCACGCCGATCAACTCAAAGCGGCGGTCAAATGCCTGCAGGCGCGCCAGGCGTTCTTTCAGCACACCAAGGGCCAGTTGACCACGCGCCTCGGCCCCCAGCCCTGCATAAGACATTTGGCCTTCGCCGATAAAGCCGTCGCGATGGCCGAGCGTGACTTTCAATTTGTCCGGCCGTTGCCAACCGGTGGCACCAGCCACTTGAACCCGGTCCGGGCCAATTTGCGTGAGGGTAACTTTTGAAAAGTCAGCCACCACGTCGGGTTGCAGGTAAGCGGCGGGGTTTTCAATCTCATACAGCAGTTGCGACGCACAGGTTTGAACCGTCACGCAGCCGCCGGAGCCGGCCACTTTGGTGATGACGGCGCTGCCATCAGCGCGCACCTCTGCCAGCGGAAAGCCCAGCCGCGCCAGGTCGGGTACATCTCGGTAACCCGGGTCGGCAAAATAACCGCCGGTGACTTGCCCGGCGCATTCCAGCAAATGGCCCACCAAGGTGCCTTTGCCAAGCAAGTCCCAGTTGTTCATGGCCCAGCCAAATTCATGGACCAGCGGCGCCAAAAACAGCGCCGGGTCAGCCACGCGGCCGGTGATGACCACATCAGCACCCTGGGCCAGCGCCTGCACAATGCCGCCAGCGCCGATGTATGCATTGGCTGAAATAAGGCTGTTGCCCAGTGATGCGAGCGTGCCCGGGCTGTCCATCAGCGATAAATCCTGGCCCTGAATTTGCGCCAGCACATCATCGCCCAGCACCACCGCCACTCTCAAGTGTTGAATACCCAGTTCTCGCGCAACGCGCACCACTTCGTGCCCCGCAGCCAGCGGATTGGCCGCGCCCATGTTGCTGATGATCTTTGTGCCCTGGGCAACGCAGGCCGGCAGCACCGCCCGCATGCGTGCTGCCAGCAACTTGTCAAAGCCCAGTCGCGCGTACTGGCTGCGCTCAAGCTGCGCCAGCGCAATCGTGCGCTCGGCCAGGCATTCAAACACCAGGTAATCCAGCTGGCCTTTTTCAGCCAGCTCCAGCGCTGGGGCAATGCGGTCACCCGAGTAACCAGCGCCCGCGCCAATGCGTAGAGTGTTCGAGTGAGATGTCCTCATTGCTATATTTTCAGGAGCTGCTTGCGCCCGTATCTATTAGCCTATGCAAGTTTATGGCCTGCGTCGAGCGGGTTTCTCGATCAAGTTTGGCATGACGCTTGGCGATGCCTCAATCGCATCTATTTTGGCAATCAGCGCATCGCGTCGCTGGTTGAATTCGCTGAGCTGTTCGCTCGCCAGGTCGCTGGTTGCCGTGTCCACAAACTGCACCGGGCGCTTGGTGCCGAAAGACATCTGGTCGAGCCGGGTGCGCAGCGCCTCAATCACCTGCTCGTCCGTGGACGGCAGCAGATCAGCCTGCCAGATGGCAACGTGAAATCTGAACGCGTTTGGCATGCCAAACTTGTCGGACGAGCGGATGCAGGTGGTCAGAATTTGCGTGCTGACCGACGACAACGCGCTGCGGCTGATTGGGCCTTCCAGCAGCATCAGAAAATAACCCTCACCAAAGCACGATGCGGTGTCAATATCTCTAGCCACGCGGTTCAGCACGCTGCCGATCTGCTTGTGCAGCTCTGCCTGCTTTTCCGGGCTGATCTCGGCCATCATTTGTGGATAGTCGATCCAGTGCAGCATGATGACACCGCAACCTAATTTGAGCCGGGTTTCACGCAGCAGCATTTGCGGCAAACGGATGCGCGCCACACGCTCTTGCATCAGGCCAGTGGCTGTGTCGTAAGTATTCAGCGCCCTAGCTATCTCGGTGGCAAGCAGCGCCGAGCGGCTGCGCCACACCAGGGCCAGCATCAGCCACAGCAGCCCGGCCATGGCCGTAAAGATGCCGGCCAAATGCGCCAGTTCGATGTGCGCCACCCAGCCCAGGTTGTAGGCCAAGCGGACCATGGTGGCCATGCCAATCGGCACCAGGCCCACCAGCAGCACGGCGTTCCACCGCCCGCCGCGCAGCGCAATCCACGCCAAGCTGCCAATGATCAGGGTCACGGCCAGCGCCACCCAGGCGTTGCGCACCTCCCGCGCAAACCCATCCTGTTGAACGGCAGCCAGCATCGCCAGCAGCAAACTGACGCCCGCCAGCATGCGCAGCAGCCGGTAGATCCAGATGTGGCTGTCTTTGGCGTAACTGGCTTTGGCGCAAAACCAGGTGCCCGCGGCAAGTGCCAGGTAGGCGCTGACCCAGCCCATGACCTGATTGAGGTGCACACTGCCCGGCCAAATGTGCCAGCCGCCATAGCCGATCAGCGTGGCCTGGGAAACCATCAGCGTCACGACAAAGGCGCCAAACCACAAGAAGACTGCGTTGCGGGTGATCACATATGCCGCCATACACATCACCGTCAGCAGACCAAACATGCCGCCCAGCAAGCCTATCAGGACGCCAATGCGGGCTGAGCCGCCAATAAATTCAATCGGCGAGACCAGCATGGGCCGTTCGGTTACGGCATTGCGGTGTTCAAAGCGAAGGTAAAAAGATTGCTCGCTTCTGCTGCTGGACTGCACCTCAAAACTGGGCGCCAGGGTGCGCAAAGGCCACTTTTCTGGTGCAATTGATTCCCCAGCGAATTGCGTTTGCCAGTGCGCCGAAGCATCCCGGAAAAAGAAGCTTATTTTGGCGATGGACGCCCGTGGAATCCGCACAAACCAGACCTGGCGGGTGGGCGTGACGGGTAAAGTAAACCGGACCCAAACCTCTTGCTTGTCAGAGGTTGGCAAAACCGTGGTGGCGGTGTACGGCTGAAAACGCCAGCCATCGGGCAGCTCTTTAAACTGGTCGGGTGTGGACACCATCCCTTTGGCAACCGCCACCCATTCCAGCGGCTGGGCCAATGGAATCTGAGCGCTGTCAAGGTACACGCGGCTAAACACCTGCGCGTGTCCGACGGCGCTCATCAACCCCAGCAACAGCAACCACATGTTGCGCAAATTGAACTTCAAATCAGTGTCTCCCGCATTAGAGGATACCTGTTCGCTGTCAGGTAGCAGCAGCCAGACATGCCAAAAAGCTCGACGCTATAAAAAATATAGCTGCTCGGGCCGGTCAATATTGGCCTGCAGCCGATAAATGTATATAAGTAACTAGAAAGCGCTAAATCACATCTTGGCCTGAAACACGAGCCCGGCATGTTCGCGCAGGGCGTGAAACTTGATTTTCTGCCATTGCTGCTCGACTGCGCGCAATGTGGCGCTGTGGTCGACCAGCAGGGTGGGTGCATCTACGGCGTCCAGCGCCACCCGGTGCGCGTTGGCGTCCATGAATTTTTTCAACTCATTCGGGTCGTCGCACGTTACCCAGCGCGCCAGATTGAAGTTGCTTGGCATGATGCGGGCTTTGACGCCGTATTCATGCTCCAGCCGGTGCGCGACAACTTCAAACTGCAATTGGCCGACAGCGC
>JANYED010000169.1 GCA_025363315.1 Polaromonas sp. | reverse complement strand
CGGCGGTTCACGCCCATCCATGGGTCGTCGCCCATTTGTTTCAGACCCAGGGACACGCGGTTTTTCTCGGTGTCAAACTTCAGAATCTTGGCCACGATTTCTTGACCAGCCGTCACCACTTCGCTTGGGTGACGCACGCGGCGCCATGCCATGTCGGTGATGTGCAGCAGGCCGTCAATGCCGCCCAGGTCAACGAATGCACCGTATTCGGTGATGTTCTTGACCACGCCTTTGACAGTTGCGCCTTCTTTCAGCGTGTCCATCAGCTTGGCGCGCTCTTCGCCCATCGACGCTTCGACCACAGCGCGGCGTGACAGCACGACGTTGTTGCGCTTGCGGTCGAGCTTGATAACCTTGAATTCCATGGTCTTGTTCTCGTATGGAGACAAGTCCTTGATGGGGCGGGTGTCGATGAGTGAACCAGGCAAGAAAGCACGAATGCCGTTGACGAGGACGGTGAGGCCGCCCTTGACTTTGCCGCTGGTCTGGCCGGTAACGAATTCACCGGATTCCAGGGCTTTTTCCAGGCTCATCCATGAGGCCAGACGCTTGGCTTTGTCCCGTGACAGCAGGGTGTCGCCGTAGCCGTTTTCAACGGAGTCGATGGCAACCGACACAAAGTCGCCGACTTGAACTTCAAGCTCGCCTTGGTCGTTTTTGAATTCTTCGAGCGGCACATAGGCCTCGGACTTCAGTCCGGCGTTGACAACGACGTGGTTGTGGTCGATGCGAACGACTTCAGCGGTGATGACTTCACCGGTGCGCATTTCAGAGCGTTTGAGCGATTCGTTAAATAGGTCGGCAAAAGATTCAGACATTTAGTTTCCTTGTCCACAACACAGGGTTCAGTCAGCACAATTGCTGAAAGGCTTTTAAATCTGCTTGGGAAATGTTTTCGCTGCTCAAAATTGATATTTTTAGGCTGCGGGTTAAGTTAAAAATCCGTTTGAGCAATGCGCCATGAGGCGCATCCACCGAAGTGCTGGGATCAAAAGGGCCGGGTGCCTTGCCACCAGTCAAGCACTTGGGCGACCGATTTCTCAATCGACACATCAGAGTTGTCTAGCGGTTTGGCGTTTTCAGCAGGTTTTAAAGGGGCTGTTCGGCGTGATGAATCACGTTGATCTCTGGCCTTTAAGTCTTGCAAAATACTTTCGATTGTAGTTGAATTCCCTTTTGAAATCAACTGCTTATGACGGCGCTCGGCCCTGTGGACGCTGCTCGCAGTCAGGTAAATTTTGAGCTCAGCATCTGGAAAAATGACAGTTCCCATGTCGCGGCCGTCGGCGACCAGCCCTGGCAAAGTACGAAAGCTGTACTGAAGCGCCAGTAAAGCAGTTCGTACTTCGGGGTGTACAGACACTTTGGATGCCGCCATACCCGCTTCTTCGGTGCGAATCGCGTCTGACACGTCCTTGCCGTCAAGCCAGACCGTTCCGCCTTCAAACCGCACTTGCAGATTGCGCGCGAGCCCGGCAACGCCCTCGAAGTCGTTCAGGTCAACGCCTCGGGCACTGGCCGCAAACGCCGCCAGTCGGTACAGAGCACCTGAATCAAGATAGTGGTAGCCCAAGCGCTGCGCCACGGTTGATGCCAGCGTGCCTTTGCCAGAAGCGGTGGGGCCGTCAATGCAAATGACCGGAATCTGCGCTGTATCGGTATGGGCCACTGAAAACAGCGTTTCAAAATAGTCCGGGAAGGTTTTTGCCACGCACTTGGGCTCAAGAATGCGAATCGGCAACTTGGCCGGGTTGAACGCTGCCAACGAAAAACACATCGCGATGCGGTGATCGTCATAGGTGTGGATGGGTGCTGTGGTCCAGTCTGCAGCACTTGCAGGCGGGGTGATTTTTAAGTAGTCATGGCCTTCTTCGACTGTAGCTCCGAGCTTGCGTAACTCGCAAGCCATCGCAGCAAGGCGGTCGGTTTCTTTGACGCGCCAACTTGCAATATTGCGCAGTAGCGTGGTGCCTTCAGCATACAGCGCCATCACGGCCAGTGTCATCGCTGCATCGGGAATGTCATTGCAATCTAGGTCAATGGCCTTTAGCGGAAACTGCATGGGCGCACGAGTGCTTGTATCGGCTGACTGACGGGGCGAAATCAGCAGGGAGTTGGCATTGGTTTGAATCTGAGCGCCCATCATGCGCGCTGCGTCTATAAAACGGATATCACCCTGAATGGAATTGCTGCCCAGACCTTGAATTTCGAGGCTATTTTGGCCTGTAGGCCAATTAAAAAGGGCACCAGCAGCTATAAAATAGCTAGCAGATGAAGCGTCACCTTCAACGTAAATATCACCGGGCGACTGGTACTGGCTACCTGCTGGAATCGTGAAGCGTTGCCAGCCATGGCGTTCAGCCCGAATGCCAAATCGCGCCAGCAAATTGAGCGTGATTTCAATGTATGGCGTTGAGATCAGCTCGCCGATTACTTCAATGTGAATGTCGTGGGTCGCGACCAGCGGTAGCGCCATCAGCAAGGCCGTTAAAAACTGGCTGGACACGTCACCACGTACGCGAATCGGGTGGTCGAGTTCTAACTGGCCCGGGGCTCTGGCGTTTAGACGCAGTGGCGGAAAGCCCTCGTTGCCCAGGTAGTCAATGCTGCAGCCCAGCTGCCGCAGGGCATCAACCAGATCGCCAATTGGCCTTTCATGCATGCGCGCCACGCCTGACAACTCAAACTCGCCGCCCAGCATGGCCAGCGCTGCTGTCAGGGGACGCATCGCGGTACCCGCATTACCCATGAACAATTTTGCGCTAGGTGCCTTCAGCTGCGCGCCCAGTCCAGCAATGCTCACGCCATCACTGCTTTGTTCAATCACACATCCCAGTTGCCCAAGCGCGGTCAGCATGACAGCGGTGTCATCTGAGGCCAGTAAGTCATGAACCCTTGTTGTGCCCTGGCTCAAAGCAGCGAGCAGCAGCACCCGGTTAGAAATACTTTTGGATCCTGGCAGCCGTACCTGTCCGCTCACGCGCATCAGCGCCGGAATGTCCAAATACGCAATGTCAAACATGCGGCGATTATTTGTTTGGCTTTTTCGCGCTGATACGCCAATGAGAGCGCGTGTCGCTGGCCATTCCAATCAGCCGTTCAAGGGCGTCGCCGTCGCTGCTGGAAATGAGTTTTTCGAGCGACTGCAAAGTTTGCTGAAATAGCTTGGATTGGGCAAGCAGCTCTTCGCGATTGGCCACCAGAATGTCGCGCCACATCTTCGGGTCACTGGCGGCGATGCGGCTAAAGTCGCGAAAACCGGGCCCAGCCAGAGACAGGTAATCCGTACCGTGCGATTGCGCGGAAATGCTGTTCATCAGTGCAAAAGCGATCAGGTGAGGCAGGTGGCTGACAGCAGCATACGCTGCATCGTGAGCTTGGGGTGACATTTGCAAAACATGGCAGCCCAGCTGTGTCCACAGGCTGGTTGCTCTGCTCAATTGCGCCGTAAAAGTCCGCTCAATCGGCGTCAAAATAACCTGCTTATCGGTATATAAATTTGCATCGGCATGCTCTACACCCGAGACTTCCTTGCCTGTGATCGGGTGGGCCGGCACGAAGCAGCCCACCTGGTCGCGCAGTACCCGGCGCGCCGCATCCACGACATCGCGTTTCGTAGACCCCACATCCATGACCAGGGTGTTAGGGGTTATCAAATGGCGGATGGCTTTGAAAGTGGCCTCGGTGGCCGAAACGGGAACCGCGAGCAACACAATGTCGGCACCAGACACGGCCAGCAAAGCCGATGGCGCCTCGACATCAATGACGCCCATCTGGCGTGCGCGCTCTGTGGTGGACGGGGATTTGCTGTAACCCACGACACGCTTGACAAGCCCGGCGCGCTTGAGCGCCAGTGCAAACGATCCGCCCATCAAGCCGCAGCCGATTAAACCCAGTTGTTCAAACATCGCCTAAAACCTATTTTTTATTGTGCATCACTCGCTGGCAGGGTAAGCACCCAGCACTTTGTAAAAAGCACATAGTTGCTGCAGTTCTGTGAGCGCTGATTTGACATGCGCTTGGGTAGGGTGCCCTTGCAGGTCGATGTAAAAATAATAATCCCACTGACCGGAACGGGCTGGTCGTGATTCAAAGCGGGTCATGGAAACACCATGTTTTTTAAGAGGCACCAGCAGGTCATGAACAGCCCCAGGACGATTTGTTACAGACACCACCAGGCTGGTGCAATCGTTGCCAGATGCGGGTGGCATTGCCAAGGTCCGCTGCAGGCACACCACCGCAAATCTTGTGCGGTTAAAAGCATCGTCCTGTATCCCATGGGCGGCCGTATGAAGGCCAAATTGCGCGGCTGCACGCTCGCTGGCAATGCCTGCCCACGCCGGGTTTGTTGACGCAAGGCGAGCACCCTCGGCGTTGCTGGATGCAGCATGCCTGGTGGCATCTGGAAGATGCGCTGTCAGCCATTCCTGGCATTGCGCCAGAGCCTGGGGGTGCGCATAAACGGCTTCAATGCCCTCCATGCTGCTGCTCAGGCGCAGCAGGTTGTGCCGCACCATCAAACTGGTTTCGCCAACAACATGTAGTGGTGAATTCAAAAACAAATCGAGCGAGCGCGACACCACGCCTTCGGTGGAGTTTTCAACCGGCACTACCCCGTAATTGGCGCTGCCAGATGCCGCCGCGCGAAAAACCTCATCAATGCTGGCGCAGGGGACATGCTCAATGCTGGTGCCAAAAAACTGCAGCGCGGCCTGCTCGCTGAATGTGCCGGCTGGGCCCAGATAGGCCACCCGCACCACCGACTCAAGTGCCAGGCAGGCCGACATGACTTCGCGCCAGATGGCGGCAATGTGGTCGGTTTTTAGCGGTCCGGTGTTGCTGTTTTGAACCTTTTCGATCACTTTGGCAACCCGGTCGGGCCTGAAAAAAGGCGTACCTTCCCTTTTCTTAACTTCGCCAACTTTTTCGGCCACCCGGGCCCGCTGGTTCAGCAATGCCAAGAGTTCCTGGTCGATGGCGTCAATCTCGATACGCAGGTCAGCCAGTGCGCTGCTCATTTTTTGGTAGGCAGTTTGCCTTTGTCAGGCGCGGCGGAAGAGGGCGCTCTAGCGGCCGGAGCGCTGCCAACAATTTTGCTTGCAGCTTCGTCAAACTGGCGTGTGCGTGTGGTCACATCTCCTTTGGTCGCTTCTATGAGTTGCTTGACAAAAATGTTGCCCAGTTCAGGCGCAGACGTCTGGTATTTTCTTACCACGGGCGACTCAAAAAAATTAACCAGCTGCTTAAGTTCGTCCAGGGTGAAGCTCGCCATGTAAGCAGGAATCAAGGCGTCTGTACTGACTTTGGTCGCCTTGGCATTGATTGTTTTGAACACATCATCAAAATATTTTTTCAACTCGGTGTTCAGACGTTCCTTCGCTTCGTCCTGCTTGGCTTTGGGCACATCAATCTGTAGCTTTGGCACCCAATTTTGCAAAATATCCTGGGTCGCAGAATCGGCCAGTTGGCTGACCAGACGCTCGAGCTCAGGGCCTTGCTGTAAGGCAACGACTTTTGTGGCCCATTCAAGTTTGGGATCCGCTGTCTGTGCAGTTGTTGAAAATGCAAGGCCTGATAAGGTCAAGGCGATCAGAAGTTTTTTCATTCTTTGCTATCGTTGTTTGTGGATGGTGCATCGTCTGTCGTGTCGCTGACTGACGAGTCTGAGGCCTCCCCCGTTACATCGTCCAAAGCAGCATCGTTTTCAACGATTCGCTGCAAGCCGCTCAGTTGTGAACCTTCGTCCAGGCCAATCAGCGTAACCCCTTGGGTGGCTCGGCCCATCTCGCGGATCTCGCTTACCCGCGTGCGTACCAGCACGCCCTTGTCGGTGATCAGCATGATCTCGTCGTCTGCATGCACCAAAGTCGCAGCAACCACTTTGCCATTGCGCTCGCTTTGCTGAATGGCGATCATGCCTTTGGTACCGCGCCCGTGGCGGGTGTATTCAGTGATCGATGTGCGCTTGCCAAAGCCATTTTGGGTCGCTGTCAGAACGCTTTGCTGCTCATCTTCAGCAACCAGCATGGCGATAACGCTTTGCCCCACGTCCAGCGCCATGCCGCGCACACCGCGGGCATTTCTGCCTAACGGCCGGACGTCGTCTTCGTCAAAGCGCACTGCTTTGCCGCCATCGCTGAACAGCATGACGTCATGCTTGCCGTCGGTAAGTGCCGCGCCGATCAGATAGTCGCCGTCGTCAAGATTGACGGCAATGATGCCGCCTTTACGCGGATTGTTGAACTCATCCAGCGCTGTTTTTTTGACGGTCCCCATGCTGGTGGCCATGAAAACATACTGGTCGGCCGGAAAAACCCGCTTGTCTCCTGTCAGTGCCAGCACCACGTTGATTTTTTCGCCTTCTTGCAGCGGGAACATGTTGACGATTGGCCTGCCGCGCGAACCACGAGAACCTGCGGGAACCTCCCATACCTTGAGCCAGTAAAGGCGGCCCCGGTTCGAAAAACACAAAATATAGTCGTGCGTGTTGGCAATAAAAAGCTGGTCAACCCAATCATCTTCTTTGGTAGCCGTGGCCTGCTTGCCGCGCCCACCGCGTTTTTGTGCGCGGTATTCAGACAAGGGCTGACTTTTGATGTACCCGGTATGCGACAGCGTCACAACCATGTCCGTCGGGGTGATCAGGTCTTCCGTGCTCAGGTCAAAAGATGAGTGCTCAATGTGGCTGCGGCGTGCGCCCAGCTTGGTTTGGCCGAATTCTTGTTTGATGGCAGCCAGCTCCTCACCAATGATGATCGACACGCGTTCAGGCTTGGCCAAAATATCCAGCAAGTCATCAATCTCGGCCATGACTTCTCTGTATTCAGCCACAATTTTGTCTTGCTCAAGCCCCGTAAGGCGTTGCAGGCGCATTTGCAAAATTTCTTGCGCTTGTGTTTCTGACAAACGGTACAAGCCGTCATTGCCCATGCCATAAATTTTTTCCAGGCCATCTGGCCTGTAGTCGTCAGCATTCACAACGCCGCCGTCAGCACGGGTGCGGGTTAGCATCTCACGCACCAGCTTGCTGTCCCACGGCCGCAACATTAATTCGGCTTTCGCAACGGGCGGCGTAGGCGCATTGCGAATGATGGCAATGAACTCATCAATATTGGCAAGTGCGACAGCAAGGCCTTCAAGCACGTGCCCGCGCTCACGTGCTTTGCGCAGCGTAAACACAGTCCGCCGCGTCACGACTTCGCGACGGTGGGACAAGAAGACGGCAATGAGGTCCCTTAAATTGCAAAGCTTGGGCTGGCCATTGATCAAGGCCACCATGTTGATCCCGAAGGTGTCTTGCAACTGCGTTTGTTTGTACAGGTTGTTTAGCACCACCTCGGGTACTTCACCTCGCTTGAGCTCAATCACCAGGCGCATGCCTGATTTGTCGCTCTCGTCTTGAATGTGGCTGATGCCTTCGATTTTCTTTTCGTGTACCAGCTCTGCCATGCGTTCCTGCAGGGTCTTCTTGTTGACCTGGTAAGGAAGCTCGTCAACGATGATGGACTGCCGCTGGCCCTTGTCGATATCCTCAAAATGGCACCTGGCACGCATCACCACCTTGCCGCGGCCGGTGCGGTAGCCGTCCTTCACGCCATTGATGCCGTAGATGATGCCGGCGGTGGGGAAGTCAGGGGCCGGAATGATTTCCATCAGCTCGTCGATGCTGGCGCCGGGGTTGCGCAGCATGTGCAGGCAGGCGTCCACCACCTCGTTGAGGTTGTGCGGCGGGATGTTGGTGGCCATGCCCACCGCGATCCCGGCCGAGCCGTTGATCAGCAGGTTTGGCAAGCGCGCCGGCAACACCGTGGGCTCCTTCTCCGAGCCGTCGTAGTTGGGCGCGAAGTCGACCGTTTCTTTGTCGATGTCGGCCAGCATCTCGTGGGCAATCTTGGCCAGGCGGATCTCGGTGTAACGCATCGCCGCCGGGTTGTCGCCATCGACCGAACCGAAGTTGCCCTGGCCATCGACCAGCATGTGGCGCAGACTGAAATCCTGTGCCATGCGCACGATTGTGTCGTAGACCGCCGTGTCGCCATGGGGGTGGTATTTGCCGATCACA